>JAILLB010000013.1 GCA_024693345.1 Clostridiales bacterium | reverse complement strand
CGCTGCCTTCGTTGGTGCAGAGCGGCAGGATCGTTTTCCCGGTGAAATCGTATCTTTCAAGGAAGGTCGCCACAGCCATCGGGATCGTGCCCCAGTAGTTCGGGTAGGCGAAAAAAGATCTGCGCGACAAAGCGAGACCGGAGCTCGTTTCGTATCCCGACAGCATCGACGGATACGACACCTTTATCCTCGCCTACCCGAACTACTGGGGCACCATCCCGATGGCTGTGGCGACCTTCCTTGAAAGATACGATTTCACCGTAAAAACCATCCTGCCGCTCTGCACCAACGAAGGCAGCGGAATGGGAGGCAGCGAACGCACGATAAAGCAGTGCGCGCCCGGCGCGGACGTGAAAAAAGGCTTGCCGATCACCGGAAGCGAAGCCGCGAATTCCGGCTCTGTCGTAAAACGCTGGCTTTCCGCCAACGGACTTGTGTGAGGCGCGGTCGTCACGAAAGACGTGCCCGACTACGACGTCGTGGGAGGAGTTCCGGCAAAGATCATCCGGATGCAGGATCCCGGCAAACAGAAGGAAGTATGAAAAAGATCGCTTTGTTTTTAACTATCATAATGATCGTGCTCCTATGTTCTTGCTGCGCGGAAACACCGCCTCAAACGGAGGGAAATACGATTCAAGAGATAGAACAGTCGCCTGAAAACACGGCGCACGAGACGGCAGAGGAAACGATTATGAAATTTGATTTTTCGGCACTTACAAACGTAAAAATAACAGGCGCGGATATTTCGAGGCTGACTGATGACGAGCTTTCCGTTCTCTACGTTCAGACGCGGTACTGCCAGGCGATGACCGACGCGGATATTGAAACGATGCGGCAGATCGTATCGGATGATATGACCTTCACGCATATGAGCGGATTGAAGCAGACGCGCGAGGAATATTTCGCCGATATAGCGGACGGAAGACTGAGATACTTCACCATCGGGATCGAAGACCCGGTGATCCGCGTGGACGGCGGCAAAGCGACGGTGACCTTTACGTCGGTGCTGAACGCCAACGCCTACGGCGCGCGCGGCACGTACAGAATGAAAGGCACGCATCACTATGAATTGCGCGGCGGCAAATGGCTCGCCGTGAACGGATAAGGAGAACAAACATGAAACACATGAAAAACATTCTGTCGGCGCTTCTCGCGCTTGTGATGATCCTGACGCTCGCCGCCTGCGCGGGCGGCGGTCAGACGTCGGGAACGGTTGCCGAGACGGAAAGCAGGATTGAAAACATGACCGCGCCGTCCGGCAAAACCGGATCGGACACTTTAAGCGGAACGGATGAAACCGCAGCGCCTTCTGAAAGCAAGACTCTCGTCGTATATTTCTCCCGTACCGGCGAGCAGTATACCGTCGGCGTGATCGACAAGGGCAACACTGCGATCGTTGCGGAGATGATCGCGGAAAAGACCGGCGCCGATCTATGGGAAGTGCTTCCCGTCGACGACCATTACCCGATGACCTACAGCGCGCTCACCGACGTTGCAAAGAAAGAGCAAAACGACAATGCTCGCCCGGCTTACAAAGGGACGGTTCCCGATCTTTCCGAATACGATACCGTGTTCATCGGCGCTCCCGTCTGGTGGGGCGACTGGCCGATGATCCTGTACACCTTCTTTGAGCAGAACCGCGACGCACTCGGTGGCAAGACTCTGATCCCGTTCTCCACACATGAGGGAAGCGGCCTGTCCGGGTTCGACAGAAAACTCGGTTCGGCTGTCCCCGGCGCGACGGTGGGGAAGGGACTTGCGGTCCGCGGGAATGACGCCCAGAACAGGCAGGACAGCGTCAGGGAAAGTGTGAACATCTGGCTGAAGGAACTGGGGTTCTGAGATGAAGAGTCGGCTCAGGATCTTTCTCGATATCGCGATGACCGTGCTGATGCCCCTCTTGATGGCGTATTCGCTCGTCGGTGAAACGGCGCACGAGATCATCGGGTCCGTAATCTTCATCCTGTTCATCGTCCATCACATACTCAACCGGAAATGGTACGGTGCCGTATGCAAGGGCAGATATACGCCACGCAGGATCTTTCAGACCGTCCTGAACACCGCTTTGTTCGTCTTTATGATCCTTCAGCCGGTCAGCGGTATCCTGCTGTCCAAGCATTTGTATACATTCATCCCCATTCTTCCGGTCACGGCGGCTCTGCGCTCGGTCCACATGATCGTCCCGTACTGGGGCTACGTTCTTTTGTCCGTACATGCGGGGACGCATCTGCTGCCGCTGATGTCCAAAATGAAAAAAGCACCGCTTCCGCAGGTGCTCTTCTGTGCCGACATCCTAATTTCCGGGTACGGTGTTTATGCATTCATAAAGCGGGGCTTTCCAGGATATATGTCCGGAAGCACTATGTTCGCGTTTTTCAATGCGGGTGAGCCTCTTGTGCCGTTCTTCCTGGACTACATCGCGGTCATGGTGCTGTTCGCCTCACTCGGAACGCTAACCGCGTATCTGCTACACAAGTTCACAAAAACACGATAAATGCGTGTAACACACAAAATCGTCATGAAGAAATTATGAAGAATGGAAGGAGAATTCCAATGGAAATAGTAAGACTCAACAATAATCTCGAATGCCCGGTTGTGGGCATAGGCACCTATATGCTCTCTCCCACGGATGCGGAGAACAGCGTGCGTGAGGCACTGAAAATGGGCTATCGCCTGATCGACACGGCAAACGCCTATGTGAACGAACGTGCCGTCGGGCGCGGCATAAAGGCAAGCGGTGTGGAACGCGGTGAGGTCTTCCTTTCGACCAAACTCTGGCCCAGCGAATATGAGAATCCGGACGCTGTGGACCAGACCCTGGAACGCCTAGGCGTAGACTATGTCGACCTGCTTTTCATTCATCAGCCTGCAGGGAACTGGCTCGCAGGCTACCGGCAGCTGGAGAAGGCGTACCGTGAGGGCAAAGCGAGATCGATCGGCATTTCCAACTTTGAGGGCAAATACATCGCCGAGCTTGAAACGAAATGGGAGATCGTGCCCCAGTTCATGCAGGTGGAGGCTCATCCGTATTATACACAGAAGGATCTTCGTGTCACGCTGGACCAATACGGCATCAAGCTGATGAGCTGGTATCCGCTCGGTCATGGGGACAACTCGCTGATCAACGAGCCGATCTTTGCCGAATTGGGTAAAAAGTACGGTAAGACGCCCGCCCAGGTGATTCTCCGCTGGCATACGCAGATGGGATTCGTCGTGATTCCCGGCAGCAGGAACGTCCATCACATTCAAGACAATCTGGATATCCTCGATTTCTCCCTGACGGATGAGGATATGGCACGGATCGCAAAGCTCGATAAGAACGTGCGGTACTACCATCGCACCGACGCTCAGCTCAATCAGTTCGCCGCCTGGAGACCGGGCTTTGAGAAAGAATAAGCGTAAGTTCCCGAGACCCTGACATTTCTGTCGGGGTCGCTCTTTACTATTGGTTCGCCACTACTCTTGCAAGATTATCCGACATACACATCTGTATTTTTTAAAAAGTTCGTAATTACGCGACCCACCCCGAATTTTTTTTGGAGTTCTTTACAGAGCAATGAAACGCATAAAGACCAGCGTTTTTGACCATTTTTTCTGATCCACCGACTGAAAGCCCGATTTTACCTATATTTGTTCGATTTTTGCCCAAACTGCAAGAAAAAACCCCTTTTGTCGTGGTAGACAAAAGAGGTTTCTTTTATGGTGGAGAAGGTGGGACTCGAATTATCATCCCTTCATCTTATTTGTCTTATGTGTCTCTATACGGCATAAATAAATAATAAAAGGGCACTTTTTCTCACCAAAAGACAATTTGCCGTTTTATATGTACTTATTTGAATCATTTTATTGGGGTAAAAAAAGGGGTATACATTTTACCCGTCAAAAATTTTCTTATTTAAGAATATCGTAAAATATAGAAAAATGGAGGATTTTTGCTATTTTTCCTTAAATCGATGTCCAGGCAAATGTCATAGTCATATTTTTGTCGTAGAGACTTAATGATTCTGGTCCTATATCTATTCTTTCTTCCTTTGTGTATTTCGATGAACCCCCCTGTCCGGTTTAAGTTTACAGCTGCACCAGAATTAAACAATTGAATAAAAATGCAATTTTCATGCTCACAAGATTAATATTTGAGTAATAACCTCACTTTTTTGAGCATAATTATTGACTTTTTAAAAAAAGTGGTGTAAATTGTCGCTTGTCTATTATAAAAAAGCGTGTAGTAAATTGTTTTTTAAGGAGGAGATTAAAATGAAAAAAGCATTATCTATCGCTCTTGTTCTTCTGTTTTGTATTGCGATGCTTGCATCCTGCGGCAGCAAAAACTATTCAAGTAACAACACAGAATTTGTAATTGGGCTTTCTGGTCCTCTAACCGGTGGTGCCGGCATGTACGGCACAGCTGTAAAGAATTCGGCTCAGATGGCTGTTGACGAGATAAACGAAGCTGGCGGACTCAATGGTATTAAATTCAAGCTTATCGCTCTTGACGATATGCATGATCCTACCAAAATTGCCACAAACTATTCATCACTTCTCGAAGCAGGTATGCAGATTTCACTCGGCACAGTAACAACAGGTCCAGGACTTGAGTTCAAGAATCTTTCCAAAGATGACAATGTATTCTTCCTTACACCTTCTGCTTCTGGCGACGCTATCCCTGAATTCCCGAATGGATATCAGATGTGCTTTGCAGACGGCAACCAGGGTAAAGTTGCTGCAGAATTCGTTAATGCAAATTTCAAAGGACAGACAATCGGCGCATTCTACAAGTCAGACGACTCATACAGCGCAGGTATTTTCTCTCAGTTCAAGGGAAATCTTGACGCTTCAGTAAAAGTAATTGAAACCAACTTCACAGATGCGAATAAAACCGACTTCTCTACTCAAATTGACACGCTCAAAAACTGCGCATTTATCTTTATGCCGACATACTACGATGCTGCAACAACATTCATGTATCAAGCAAAAGACGTTCTTGATAAATCAGCGGTTTACTATGGTTGCGATGGATTTGACGGAATTGACAATGTTGAGGGCTTTGACATCAACGCTATCCCTCAAAAAGTCACCATGCTCTCGCACTTTAACTCCAAAGCAACAGATGGACCCGCAAAAGCATTTATCGATAAATACACTGAAAAATTCGGTGCCGATACGCTCAACCAGTTTGGCGCGTCTGCATATGACTGCGTATACGCTATCTATGGTGCGATGAAGGCTGCTGTCGAATCAGGCAAATCCATTCCTGTAACAATAAGTGCGTCTGATCTCTGCGAAATACTTAAAGGACAGTTCAATGGCGGATACACTCTTAAAAATGCAGTAACAGGCTCAGAAATCAAATGGGACAAAACTGGCTTCGTCAACAAAGGCGCAATCCAGTACACCATCAAAGAAGCAACAAAATAAACGCGGCACAAAGATTGGCGTAATAACTGCATATACCACTTTACCGGTATATGCAGTTATACATATTTAAGGCGTTTTAGACTATCCTTAAAATTTGGTTTTCATCAGTTTTTTGTTAGGAAAATATTATGGAACTTGTTTTACCAACAATCATTAACGGATTGAGCCTTGGCGGCACTTATGCCATGATTGCACTTGGCTACACTATGGTGTACGGAATTGCAAAAATGCTCAATTTTGCTCACGGTGACATTATCATGGTGGGTGGATATATTATGTATGTGTGTATGGCAATGGGCAATCCGCTTATTGCCGTTGTCGCAGCCGTCATCGGGTGCGTGTTACTCGGCATGACCGTCGAAAAAGTAGCATATAAACCACTTCGCGGAGCATCTCCACTCGCAGTACTCATCACCGCTATCGGTGTAAGCTATCTGCTTCAAAGTCTTGCACAGATTATTTTCGGATCAGCAAATAAAATGGTAATGATATACGATTTCGGCACGATCAAACTCTTCGACGTCACCGTTCAAGTGTCTTCGCTCATAACTCTTGCAATATGCGTAGTCGTTATGGTTATTCTAACCCTTTTTATCAAATTTACAAAACTCGGCCACGCCATGATTGCGGTATCCGAGGATAAAGGCGCCGCGCAACTCATGGGAGTAAATGTAAATGGAATTATTACTCTCACATTTGCAATCGGTTCGTCTCTTGCCGCTCTTGCCGGATTCTTCTATCTGCTGAAATCTCCGTCAATTTCAAGTACTCTTGGCGCAATGCCCGGAATTAAGGCATTCACTGCGGCCGTCATAGGCGGAATAGGATCGATTCCGGGCGCTATGCTCGGCGGAATTTTCCTTGGTCTTGTTGAGAGCATCTCATATAAGATTACTGCAATTGCCCCATATACTGACGCAATTGAATTTGCGATACTCATAGCAATCCTCTTGGTCAGACCAAACGGATTCCTTGGCAAAAAACGGAGGGAAAAGGTATGATCGGAAAATTCAAGATAAAGCATTACATCAACTATATAGTCATAAGTATAGTTGCGGTGATTTTTTCTGTAATCAGCCTTTCAGGCGGGCAAATCGACAATTCAACACTATTCCTTCTTGAGAAGATGACAATAAGCATAATCCTTGCCGTTTCTCTATCTCTTGTCGTAGGATTTCTGGGTGAGCTTTCGCTTGGTCACGCAGGATTCATGTGTGTCGGAGCTTATATAGGCGGAAAAGTTGCATCACTGCTTGAAGAGTCACTAGGCAATGGTATTCTCACATTTATCATTTCACTTACAGCCGGAGCGGGCATCGCAGCTTTGTGCGGGATTATCATAGGCATTCCAGCGCTCAGACTGCGCGGTGACTATCTCGCCATAGTCACACTGGCGTTCGGCGAGATTGTCAGATCTATTTTTCAAAACACTTCAGCTGAAAGCTTTGGTGGTGCAATAGGACTCAGTACTCCTAGATTTGACAAGAAATATTTGTTTATTATAGCGTTTGTGCTTGTTCTTGCGACTCTTGCCGTGCTCCAAAACCTTATCCGTTCAAAGCACGGCCGTGCCATAACATCAATTAGAGATAACGAGATTGCTGCTCATGCGACAGGTATAAATGTTACAAAATACAAGTTGTTAGCTTTTACTCTCTCTGCAATGTTTGCAGGTGTAGCCGGTGTGCTGTATAGTTTCAGCAACTACACAGTTCAGAGCGCAAAATTCGGATATAACTACTCAATCGAGATACTCGTCATGGTGGTGCTGGGCGGAATGGGAAACATCAATGGATCAATCATCGCAGCAGCGCTCATAACTTTCCTCAACACAAAGCTTGCAACTATCCTCACAGGTGATCTCGCAGTGCTGCAGAACCTTTTCTACGCTTTGATACTCGTCTTTATTGTCATATACAACAATGCTCCCAAACTTAAAGGTTTCCGTGACAAATACAATTTGGCATCTTTCTTCAAAAACATCTTCAAACACAAAACTGATCCTTCCATTGTCACCGATGATGCTGCAAAATGGGACGTCGTTCCGACCAAGATCACAATGGACGAAATTTTGTCCGTGGACATTACGACTAATGACAATGGTCAGTCAGACGAGGGAGGAAAGAGCGATGGCTGATTGTATTTTGGAAACAAGGAATCTCGGTATCTCTTTTGGAGGACTCAATGCAGTCCAAAATGTAAATATCAAGATAAATAAAGGGCAAATCTATGGCCTTATAGGACCAAACGGCGCAGGTAAAACTACAATTTTCAACCTCATCACAGGTGTTTATAAGCCCACCACCGGGACATTTTTTATTGACGGAAAGGAAATCAAGGGATATTCTCAAGAGAAAATAAACCATCTCGGTGTAGCACGCACCTTTCAAAATATTCGCCTTTTCAACAACATGACTGTCGTTCGCAATGTAATGGTAGGACTTCACAACAGCCCGGACTATAAGTGCACAGTGATAGAAAGCATACTTCGTCTGCCTAGGCACTTCAAGGTCGAAAAAACGATGCGCGAAAAGGCCAAGGAACTGCTTAGAATATTCGATCTTGAAAATGAACGTAATTTTCTGGCTTGCAATCTTCCATACGGCAAACAGCGTAAACTGGAAATTGCCCGCGCTCTAGCCACAAATCCTAAGATTCTGCTCCTCGATGAACCTGCCGCAGGCATGAACCCTCAGGAAACTGCGGAATTAATGGATACCATCAGGTTTGTGCGCGATAATTTCAACGTGACAGTTTTTCTGATAGAGCACGACATGAAACTCGTCGCAGGAATTTGTGAAGAACTGACTGTACTCAATTTCGGAACTGAACTTGCTCACGGCACACCTCAGATGGTCCTCAATGATCCGAGAGTCATCACTGCATATCTCGGCGACTGATAAATGGGGGATATAATTATGCTTAAGGTAGAAAATTTGAGTGTTTATTATGGTGTTATACAAGCCATCAAAGGTGTATCATTCGAGATAAATGAGGGAGAAATAATCGCTCTTATAGGCGCGAATGGTGCCGGAAAAACAACAATCCTCCATACAATTACCGGTCTTATAGATGCTAAAAGCGGATCAATTATTTTTGACGGGCACGAGCTGACTAAAACCCCAGCCCACAAGATAGTTTCGCTCGGAATGGCACATGTTCCGGAAAGAAGGAGGATATTTCAAGAGCTATCAGTTCTTGCAAATTTAAAGTTGGGCGCATACACAAGAAAGGATAAAAGTGAGATCGAGGAGACCCTCAAAATGGTCTATGAACACTTCCCTATACTCAAGGAGCGCAAAAATCAGATTGCAGGAACACTGTCTGGTGGTGAACAGCAGATGCTCGCCATGGGAAGAGCACTCATGTCACACCCGAAGATTATACTCATGGACGAGCCATCCATGGGACTATCTCCACTATATGTCAACGAGATATTCGACATCATAAAGAATATAAATAAAAGCGGCACAACAGTTCTACTCGTTGAACAGAATGCGAAAAAGGCACTCTCCATAGCAAATAGAGCGTATGTGCTCGAAACGGGAAAAATCGCCCTTGAGGGAAATTCACAAGAACTATTGAATAACGACTCCATCAAGAAAGCGTATTTGGGGGAGTAAGAGAGAATGGGCTTTTTAAAACCTCGGTACAACAAATCTTTTGAGCGTGTGAGCAAAAACTCCGATAGCACAAAGGCTTTCGGAGTTTGATTTTTGGTGGAGAAGGTGGGACTCGAACCCGCGACCTCACGGATGTGAACCGTGCGCTCTAACCAACTGAGCTACACCTCCGTATAGGGCTGTTTAACCAGCCCTTGAATTATAACACCAGATAATTTCTAATTCAACAAGTTATATACCAACAACTCTCGAAACAATGGCGTTTACTTCGCTTTCGGAAATATTCTTCAAACACACTACTACATACCATGCTTCAAACTCGGTTCCTTCGTATGCTTTCCAGGATATAACTGTCGACGTTATTTCTTCACCATCTCCATACTGATTGACAGTATAAAAAGTCTGTGATGTTTCACCTGAAGCTTCAATCAGATAGAAATTCTTCGAAGTTCCGCTGATTCCGCTCAATGCAGAAAAGTCTCTTACTTCTTTTGATCCTTTGTACGTATAAGATGTACCTTCAAAATCAAAAGTTATCATGCCTACATTCCCGTCAATGACATAAAACTTGGCATTCTGTGCAACATTTGTTACACGAAGTCCCATATCAAGTTTGGTCATCAGAGCATTTGCGTTAGCGAGAACAAGTCTTCCCTCTTCGTCATAATACTCAACCGGTTCTGTAGTTGTCTCAACAGCCTGAGTTGTTTCATCCGGTTTGGTTGTTGTATCCTCTGTTTTGCCACTTGAGCATGACACAACAAAGAACACAAACAGCAATGTCAAACCAACACACAATAGTTTTTTCATAAACCCTCTCAATCCACTGTTCCCGTAGCAATGACATCTGCTTCTCCAAGCAGCGATGGAAATACTACATCACCGGTCTTTACTGGTGCTGTCACTTTTACATCAGACAAAACTTTCATTGCTTCGAACAGTTTTTCTTTTGAAATAGGACCATTTGTTTTAACCGGAACATACTTTCCTTCTCTGTTTTCAACTCTTAAGGTTGTGGTCAGTGTTCTTGTGGGATGTGTAAGTTCCTCATTTGCGTATTTTTCACCTCTGGGGCATGTGTTACCTGTAACACTGAGCCCGTTTTCAGTCATTGTTGCTGTCAGCATACAACCCATGGGGCAGTTAATACAAACCAATTCGCGCTTTTCACCAATATTCATTTTGTCTCCTCCCCATCATTCAACACTGACTGAAATTCTTTCAGCAGAAGCAAGTACGCTTCCCTTAATCTTAACTGTTTCCATTTCGCCTGGTGCAACTTTTCTCTTCTTGATTCTCATCAGTTCATTGTCGCCGTCTCTGACAACAAGGCTCACGTCTTTCAAAACGGCTCCGACACGGAAGTACACCTTGACGTCTTCCTGGTTTTCATGAACGTCTATTCTCTGAGGAACGGTATATCTTACTGCTCCCATCTTTTCAACGTTAAGTGTTTTAACTGTTTCCTGATCCTTGCAGCCATTCTGAACATATTTGGCAGCTGCTTTTCCTGCTATGTCTGATTCTTCAGATACATAGTCTACCAGATCATGAACATGGAGTACGTTTCCGCAGGCATATACACCATCTTTTTCGGTCTCTCTGTCCTGATTTACCACTGCGCCCTTGGTCACATTGTCAAGTGCGATTCCGGCGCTCTTTGTCAGTTCATTTTCCGGAATAAGTCCGCATGAAAGAAGAATGGTATCACATTCAACATATTCGCTTTCTTCCGGAATAACTCTAAGTCTTTCATCGACTTTTGCGATCGTTACGCCTTCTACTCTGTCTTTACCGTGAATTTTCGCAATTGTGTGGCTCAGTTTCAAAGGAATATTGAAGTCATTGAGACACTGAACTATGTTTCTGTTAAGACCGCCTGAATAAGGCATAAGTTCACATACAACTTTAACGTTTGCGCCTTCAAGTGTCATTCTTCTTGCCATTATAAGACCAATGTCGCCTGATCCGAGAATAACAACATTTTTGCCCGGCATTTCGCCCTTGATGTTAATAAATCTCTGAGCTGTACCTGCTGTGTAGATTCCGGCAGGTCTGTCTCCCGGAATATTCAGTTGTCCGCGGCTTCTCTCTCTGCATCCCATGCAAAGAATTACAGCCTTAGCCTCAACTGCAAAAACTCCGTTTTCGGAATTCATTGCGGTTACTACTTTTGCTCCGTCTTTTCCGTCTTCAATCGAAAGAACCATTGTTTTGACCATGTAGTCAATATTTCTTTCGATTACCATGTTTTTGTATCTGTCTGCATATTCAGGACCGGTAAGTTCCTCGCCGAATCTGTGAAGTCCGAATCCGTTGTGTATGCATTGTCTCAATATTCCGCCGAGACCTTCATCTCTTTCAATTATGAGAATATCTTTTGTTCCGGCATCAAAAGCTGCTACGGCAGCTGCACATCCGGCCGGACCGCCACCGACTATTACTATGTCTCTCTTTAACATGATTCCGCTCACTTTCTGTCGCCGACGAGAAGTTCTGAGCCTTCTCCGAACTTTGTTACCTTGGTTTCTTCAATTCCCAGTTCCTGTGCTATCAGACCGGTTGTAAAAGGTGTACAGAATCCTGCCTGACATCTTCCCATTCCGGCTCTTGTTCTTCTCTTGACGGCATCAAGAGTCATTGCCTTCGGATTCTGTCTTATTGCAGCGAGTATTTCTCCTTCTGTCACACTCTCGCAGCGGCAGATGATTCTACCGTACGCAGGTTCCTTTTTAATCCATTCATTCTTTTCTTCATTTGACAGATGTCTGAAGTGAGAACAGGATATTCTCTTGGGATTGAACTTTTCGTTTATTTCAAGTTTTACTCCGCACTTTTCAAGGAGTTCAACAATATATTCTGCAATTGCAGGTGAAGCTGAAAGGCCCGGAGAATCTATTCCTACTGCGTGAACTGCTCTCTTTGACTTTTCGGATATTTCAATAACAAAGTCATCTGTCTCATCACATGATGCTCTGAGTCCCGAGAAGCTTGTTATAACATCTCTGAAATCTACTCTAGGAACGGAAAGCACTGCTGTTGACTTGATCTTGTCAAGTCCGCCAAGTGTTGTGGATTTGTCTCCTTTTTCAGTCTTCTCCGATGTAGGTCCTGTCAACAGGTTGCCGTCCACCGTAGGAGTTACAAGAATTCCTTTTCCGGCTTTTGTAGGAGTCTGGAAGATTGTTCTGTCAACCATCTTTCCGTCAGCCTTGTCGAGGAGCATGTACTCGCCCTTTTTGGCTGTCAGATGCCACTTGTCATCTCCAATCAGAGCAGCTACAGCATCAGATCCGAGTCCTGCTGAGTTTACAATATACTTTGATTCAACAGTTTCGCCTTTTTCACTTGTGAGGATGTATTTGTCTCCGTCATCTTTAATGTCAGTTACTTTAAAGTTAAGTTTCAGGTCTGCTCCGTTGTCCATTGCGTTACCTGCAGCAGCTACTGCGAGATTGTAAGGACATACTATTCCGCTAGATGTACAAAGAAGTGCACCAACTATCTTATCCGAGAGCTGAGGTTCGAGTTTTCTCGCTTCGTCTCCTGTAATGACGGACAGTCCTTTGACTCCGTTCTCTTCTCCTCTGGATTTCAACAGTTTTACATGTTCCAGTTGTTCTTCGTCAAAAGCAACTACCATGCTTCCGTTGTTTCTGTAACCAACGTCAAGATCCTTGCAGATGGACTCCATCATGCACGTGCCTTTGACATTAAGTTTTGCCTTCAATGTTCCGGGCACAGGGTCGTATCCTCCGTGGACTATTGCACTGTTTGCCTTTGACGCGCCCATTGCAACATCTGCTTCAGAATCAACCAAGCATACTTTGAGTTTGTACTTTGTGAGTTCGCGCGCCGTAAGGGATCCTACAACACCGGCACCAATTACCACAACATCATATGTCATTTTGCACCTCATTTTATCACCTCAAGGATTCTTCCGCAGTCCCTGAGAATGTAATCTATTTTGTAATCACTGCTGTAAGCCTGTTCTTCCGTTGTTTCACCGGAGAGAACAAGACATGTTTTTGCTTTGGCATTAATACCACTGGCAATATCTGTATACATTCTGTCGCCGACAACCATTGTGTTGTCTATGCTGACCGATATGTCTTTTGAATGAATTCTGTCAACTGCAAAATACACCATTTCCGGTCTCGGTTTTCCGATGTAATATGGTTCTTTTCCGGTTGCATTCTTCAGCATTCCGCAGACCGAACCGCAGTCAGGAACAAATCCGTATTCTGTGGGACAAACGTAATCAGGGTTTGCAGCAATAAATGGTATATCTTTCAATGTCAGAAGCTTGGATACATCGTCAAGCTTTTTGAATGTGAGTTCGGTATCAAATCCCTGAATCACTCCCTGAACATCATCAGAGTATTCATCTGTCAGATTGACTCCGGATTCCCTGAGTTCCTTCTTAAATGATTCCGTGCCTGCAACATAGAATTTCAGTCCGGGATAGTTTTTGTTCACGTAGGCTGAAGTTGCCATAACACTTGTTATGAAATCTTCTTCAGTTGATTCAATTCCAAGTCTTTTCATCTTTGCAACGTAAGCATCCACACCTCTTGACGAATTATTCGTCATAAATAAGTAGTGCTTTCCCTGCCTTCTGATTTCTTTGAGCAGTTCTTTTGTAAAAGGATAAAGCTGCTCTCCGAGATACAGGGTGCCGTCAAGATCGAACAGAAACAGTTTTATGTCCCTTATTTCACTCGCATTTCCCTTTTCCCTCATATGATTCTGGCCACCGCCTTTCTGTATTCGGTCGGTGCCATGAGGTATTTCTTGCGGAACAAGGTTGAGAAATACAACTGGTTATCGTAACCCGCAAGCTCTGAAATCTCGCCTATAGACATCGGTGAAAACACGAGCATTTCTCTTGCCGCTTTTATACGCTCGGAAATAATATATTCCTTGGGAGCAAGTCCCGTGAGTTTTTTGAACAGTCTGTAGAATGAGTCCGGAGACATTCTCATTATTGTGGAGAGCTGCTCCTGAAGAATCTGTTCATGGAGATGATCGTCAATGTATCTCAGAACAGGAGAAATCTTCTCATAACTTGACATGAACTGCCATCTCTGATTTGAAAAATATGAGTGGTCGAGTGTTATTGAGAACATTCTTAGCAGCGCATTCTTGACCTTTACTGCATTTTCAAGCCTTGTAGTGGTGAACTCGCTTGACAATGACAGCCTTGCTATATCCGTGCTGAGTCTGCACATTTCTCTGCCGTCTTCTCCCGAGATTTTAACCGGAACGTCAAACAGATAAAGCATTCTCAGGTTTGTATAAATATTGAAGATACCGGCAACATAAGACAACTTCGAGCCCTCTTCAATGTTAAGAGAGTACTCGTTGTCCAGAGGCACAAGCACTGTTTCTCCAGCTTCAACCCTTGTCATGTTTCCGGAGCTGATAAACGTAATTGAACCAGCCTGAACCGACACAAAGAGTTCAAAAGGAAGTTTAACAACAGATACGGAATCGGATTCTGGATATTCCTTGACTCCGCTGCTGCAGTATTTGATTTCAATCTCATTTTCGAGCAGTATTCTGTTTACCATAATTCACCTTCCAATTATTTTGTCCGGGTATATTTTCGAACAGGATTTTCTTACGTCAGACGAAAAATACAGTGATCCAAGCGAAACAACTCTGCCGTCTTCTCCTGCAAATTCGACTGCCTTTTTCACTGCGTCATCAGTATCTGCAGTACTCTCGGCTTCACCGCCGTATTTCCTTATCAACTCTGCAAGCGACTCAGCTTCCATTGCTCTCGGATTATCCGGTCTAACCGTAAAGAACTTTATGGCTATGGGAACAAGAAGATTAATCATGTTCTCGACATCTTTGTCCGCCATAACTCCCATTATAACGACATATTTCTCGCCTTTGCCTACAGCGATTAAGCTTTCAACCGCAGCTTTCATTCCGTGAGGATTGTGTGCACCATCCAGAATGAATACGGGATTATTCATCAGCACTTCAAACCGTCCGGGCCAGTACACTGCTTCAAGGCCTTCATATATATTTTCGTCAGATATTTCGTATCCCTTTTTTCTGAGAAGTTCAACAGCCTCGATTGCCAGTGAAGCATTCTTCGGCTGGAACGAACCGGCAAGAGATATTCTTACGTCTTTGTATTGTTTGTAATCAAAGGTGCTTCCGGTCAAATCGGAAGACACTATATTGAGTTTATCGAAATCACATTCGTGAAGTTCACAATTCTTTTCAACACACCTTGCTCTGAACACTTCGTCAGCTTCAGGATTTGTTCCGTACGAAGCTACAAGTCCGTTTTCCTTTATTATACCTGCTTTGGCATTAGCGATATCCGTCATTGTCGGGCCAAGGAAAGCAACATGATCAAACCCCATTGAAGTAATGACAGCAACTTCAGGTGTGTCAATTACATTGGTTGAATCCAGTTCTCCACCCATTCCCACTTCAAGTACCACTATGTCGCACTTTTTTCTGTAGAACCACAGCATTCCGAGGGCTGTTATCATCTCGAATTCAGTCGGCGGATCTTCCATTGCATCTGCAATTGGCCTTATAATTTCAGTCAGCTCGATCAGTTCTTCATCATCAATCATCTGACCGTTAATCTGCATTCTCTCGTTGAATTTAACAATGTAAGGAGAAGTATATAGACCTGTAACATACCCTGCTTTTTGAAGGATTGACGCAATATATGAACTTGTACTTCCCTTGCCGTCAGTTCCCGCAACATGAACATATTTCAGGTTCTTTTCCGGATTGCCCAGTTTGGAAAGCAATTCTTTTGTCCTTGAAAGACCGGGTTTACTGCCCATCCATTTTACATTGTGTATATATGCAAGAGTTTCCTCAATAGTCTTTTTGGATGCAGATTTGTCCTTCAATGGCCAGACATTCAGTTTTTCGAATACTCTTGTCTTTATGAGCAGGAAGACAAGAAGTGATTCTACAACCCATGTTATTGCAAATTGAATTCCTCTGGCTCCCAGTTTTTCGAGCAAATATGCCCAGAATGCACCTTCCTGTGAATACATCAGGGAAAGAGCAAAACTCTGATACAGAATGGATCCGATTACTACCGGTGGAAGAAATGCAAGACCGACTCTTATGACATTGGGTCTTGAACAAATAGCCTTTGAGAAAAGTCCCGCAAACAGCCCATACAGTATAGGCGGAATGCAGAAAATAGGGTTATACCCGTAAGGTGAGAAAAGACACCCTATAAAGTCTGCCATGAATCCTACAATTGCACCGGGCAGCGGGCCAAAAAGAAGGCCGGACAAAAAGACCGGAACAGACTCAACCGAAAATCTCATGCTAGTATTGGGTGCGTATCCCAGAAATCTGGATAAAACCACACTCATAGCCGTAAAAACGGCACAGTAGCATATGAGCTTGATAGTAAATGTTTTTTTGTCGCTTTTTGCAACATTCATAATAAAGACACCTCCTCCTCGTTAACTACATAGTTGGAGATATCTCCGATTATGTGGCAGCGGGATGCGAAAACCGTACCGCAGCATAACTTTCGTCACCACGTCAACTCCCCGTTCGCGGTGCACTTTACGCACGATTTTCTACTCTGACATCATTGTCGAAATATATTTTATCACCGGCAAATATTTAATGCAATGCGAAAACAGAAATATATAATGAATTTTAATGGATGTCACACGCGTAAAAATATATAGAAAACACTGAGTTTTGGCGTGTTTTTGCCTGATATTTGGATAAGAGTTCCGAAAAAGATTATAATGTAATGGCAATTGTTGAACATGAAAATCCCACAGATTTTCACTGTGGGATAAATGTGATATTCGTTCTTATGTTTACTCGTGTGTATACACAAACGTTATTACTGTAATAGGTTTGGTGTTTTCATCTATGACTCCGGTGTATGAGTCCTTATCAGGTACATAATCAGGCCAATTCCATGCATAGACAGTGTATTCGTCGTTGAACTTGTAGAAGTTAACTATATCGCTTCTAACTTGTGATCCATCTTTAAAGACGAAATGTGCTATAACAGCATAATCATCGGTTCGATAATTAACTTTAGTAACTATGTCCTCGGTAGCAGTACCCTTATATGATTTAACCACCAAATGATATCCGGTTTTTTCAGGCATAGTGATTTCGTAATCACTTCCGATTGGCACTTGATAATCTAAAACACGTGTCTCACTAGGAATGTTTTTGAGAGCAGGAAAATAAAGTTCAAAAGTTAGAGTACAATATCTCACCGGTTCTGTTTCTTCTATTGTTGTCTCCTCTGTGGTTGCCTCTTCAGTAGTTGTCTCGATTGTCGTCTCTACTGTGGTTTCGACAGGATCAGTCAGCGTTGTTAAAACTGTCTCTTCCGAAGTTTCTTCTATTGTATCTTCAACCGTTGTCTCAACAGTGGTTTCGATCAATTCTGTTTTCTCATCGGTCGTTGTCACGTCATTTATGTCGTCAGTTGTTTCTACTGTCTCATCGATAGTCTGAGCATCAACAACACCTTGGGTATCCTCAGTCTTGGTGACATTTTCATTTGATTCTTCTGTTCCAACAACTTCAGTCGTAGTAACTTTTTCAGAAACAAATATATCGTTTTCAGTTGTGACAGTTTCGACTTCTTTGTCCTTGATTGTTTCGGGGGCACTTGTGTTACCGCCACACGATGACAAAATCAGTACGCTCATCAAGCAAATAGCCAGGGCAGCCACGACAACTCTAAGCAATTGATTCCTTTTCATATTCCATTCCTCCGCTTTGAAGCCACTCTCTCATTTGAATTATATCACAGTTCTCTTATTTTTCAATCCTTTTGGACAAGTATTCCTAATACTCTTGTGCATTTTCATGTATTTTGTCACATTGACAAAGACATCATTTCGGGTACAATTATATTATCACCAAGAGGGAGATTTCTTTTTATGGATAATAGTATTGCAAACACAAGTCCTCTTAAGCTGAATAAAAAGAGGACATATATTATCGGTCTCGCATTCTTCGGAATTCTTTTGATGTGGCAGGTTTATGACTCATATGTTTCATCTTTCTTGTCAGAGTTGTTCCAGAAGACATTCCAATCATCAAGCCCCGAAGATGTTCAGTACCTTGTCGGTGTCATGATGGCGCTCGATAACGTGGCAGCACTCGTTTTGATGCCCATATTCGGAAGATTATCTGACAAAACAAATACAAAAATAGGAAAGAGAATGCCTTTCATTCTCATAGGCACTTTTGTCTGTGCACTCCTGTTCCCGTTCATACCGGTTGCATTCCATCACTCAAATCTTGTAGCTCTCATTATTCTCGTGGCAATGACAGTTGCATTCGCGATGATGTATCGTTCTCCGGCGGTGGCATTGATGCCCGACCTGACACCAAAACCTCTCAGAAGTAAAGCAAACGGAATTATCAACATATGCGGATACATAGGCGGAGCTGTTCCTACAGTTCTCGGAATGTTCCTTGTCCTTTCAGAATACCTGGGAAAAACAGACAAGAAACCGGGACAGTTTGGCAATTTGTGGGTTATAGAAATACCATTCCTCCTCGCTTCTGTTCTGATGGTTGTCACAGCACTCATTCTGTTCTTCTCCATCAAGGAAAACAAAGTTAAGGAAGAAATAAAGGAAGATCTTGAAAGAGGCGAAAAACTCTCTGAAGTTGAAAACGTTTCACAAGACACAAATGCGGTTCTCTCAAAAGAAAACAAGAGATCACTCATGATAATCCTGATTGCAGAATTCATGTGGTTTATGGCGGATAACGGAATAAGCACGTTCATGACAAACTACACTCTGTATCACCTTAAAGCTTCAACAGGATCAAACTCAATAAACACTATAATCGGCGGTCTGTGTTCCGTTATAGGTTTTGCAATAGGCGGATTCATAGTATCCAAAATAGGCAGAAAGTGGACAGTATCTATAGGTCTTGGCCTGACAGTCGGCTCGTATGTTGTTTGGACATTGCTGAGCACATTCATAGCACCTAATGGAACTTTCCCGTTCTACATCTTCATCATTTTCGCAATCAAAGGCTTCGGTATGGCACTTGTTCACGTCAACTCATTCCCGATGGTTGTCGAATTCTGTCCGAGCAGCCAGATAGGCCGTTTCACAGGCTACTACTACACTTCAAGCATGCTAGCACAGTCAGTTACACCGATTGCACTCGGTTCACTCATGCTCATACCCGGATTCGGATTCGCACAGCTCCCGCTTTATGCACTCTGCTGCGTGGCAATCTCATTCGGCGCATTCTTCCTTGTAAAGGGAGTCAAAGCTAAAAAAGAGAATGTAAAAACAGGTCTTGAAGCAATAGGAGAAGACGATGATTAAAAAGGATTTGTTCTTGCAGAAAATAAGCCCTCTGATCTGCAACGGTATTGCTCACAGAGGACTGCACACCGAAGAGTTCACTGAAAATGGTTTGAAGGCATTTGAAAATGCGGTCAACAACAATTTCGCTTTTGAACTAGACATTCATCTCACAAAAGACGGCAAATTAATCGTCTGTCACGACAAAAACCTCAAGAGAACAACCGGTAAGGAAGGCATAATTGAAGAACTGACTTCCGAGCAGATAAGGAATGAATACAGGCTTTTGGACGGAGGAGTTGTACCGACATTCGAAGAAGTGCTCGTTCTCGTTCAGGAAAGAGTTCCGATTGTTACAGAACTTAAACCGGAAAACAAAAATCATAAGGCATTGGCTGAATGCACAAGTGAAGTTCTCAAACGAATTAAAGATCCAAAAAGTATTCTGCTGATCTCGTTTGACCCCAGGGCTCTGTTGCCTTTCAGAAAAAGCAGATTTGCAACTTCAATTCTTGTCTCAGACGAAGACAAAAAATCCGCGAAAGTTTTCTATATGAAAAAACTGTTTGACAGCGGAGATTTTGAAATGAAAATGTCTCTTGAAGACAGAGTCAAGAAGTACCAGAAAAACAATTTTCTCAACATCTGGACAATCAGATCAAAAGAAGATCTGGATAAGTACATCGACTTCACGGATACTGTCACATTTGAAAAAATGGATCCTGAATACGTGAGAGAAAAAATGAAAGCCAAATACGGCAGATAGAACAAAAATATGGATGCTTTCCTCGATTGGAGAGCATCCACTTTTTTAGGTTACCTTTATATCTTTTATGTAGGTTTCATTTCCGGTCAAAAGATATGTTTTTTCAGATTTGCAATAAGGACAAATCTTTCCGAACTTAACCGTCTCATAAGTCTTTTCACATGATTCACAGTAAGTTTTTGCCATTATCGGGATAATCCGCAATTCACAACCCTTCATGAACTCAGAGCGGTTATCGACAGCCCACTTCCAGCAATCGGAAAGATATTTCGGAACTACTCCCGACACTTCACCGATTTCCAGTGTAACTTCTTTTACAGAAGCTGCATTGTGTTCCCTGGCGACACCGTCGACCTGCTTGATTATTGAAAATACAATTCCGAGTTCGTGCATCAGTCTTTATATACAGGAGGGACAGCATTTCCCGTGTGCGGGAACTCTTTTTTCCATGCCTTGCGAGCCTTGTTGAATTCTTTTCTCTTGGCTCTCATTATCTTAGCCTCTTTTGATCCGCTGTGAGCAATGATTCTCGCACTTCTCTTCAGCGCATATCCCAAGAGTCCCGTGATTTTGTCTTCAGCCCTTCTCATGTTTGTGCATTCGGGATGGTCTCTGTAGAGGTGAATTGCATCGAAGTCACATCTTGTCGTACACAGACCGCAGCCTATACACTTGTTCGGGTCGACAACCGATGCACCGCATGACAGACAGCGCTTGGTTTCAATCTTTACCTGCTCTTCTGTAAGAGTCTTGTGGTAGTCCTTGAATGAGTGCTTGTAATCCGCACCTTCAACCATTCCTGCTTCCTGTCTTCCGGCCGTGTCATAACCATCGACTACTATATCTGTCTTATCCAGTTCAACAAAGTATCTCTTGTCTCTACCTATTGTCATGGAAGCATTCCAGTGAACACGTCTGTTCAGCGATTCAGCTGCTTCGTGTCCTGCTGCGATTGCGTCTATAACAAACTTCGGTCCCGTGTATACGTCGCCTCCGACAAAGATATCTTCGTCTTCTGTCTGGTATGTGTGCTTGTCTGCAACAGGGTAATTTCCGTGCCAGTAGGTGACCTTTGTATCTTTCAGAAGATCATTCCAAACAATGCTCTGTCCTATTGCGAAAATGACGCGGACAGCATCTACTGTAATTGTGTCGTTTTCGTCGTATTTCGGATTGAATTTTCCGTTTTCATCGATTGTTGAAAGACACTTTTTCAGTGTTATGGATTTAACGTTATTGTTTTCGTCAACTTCAATGGATTTCGGTCCCCAGCAGTTGTTTATTTCAATATCTTCATCGAGAGTTTCTTCGATTTCCTCTTTTGATGCAGGCATTGTGTCTCTTGATTCAAGACAGAACATCTTGACAGATTTTGCTTTGAATCTGTGAGCAGTGCGTGCGCAGTCAACGGCAACGTTTCCTCCGCCTATTACAACTACGTCTCCGTCAATTGTCTGGTTCTGGTTTTCATATGCGCTCTTGAGGAAATCCACGGCAACGCTTGTTCCGTTTGCTGTTTCATTCTCGATGCCCGGAAGTCTTCCTCCCTGACAGCCTATTGCTATATAGAATGCATGATAACCCTGTTCCTTGAGCTGAGAAATAGTAACGTCTTTTCCTACTTCAACACCGCACCTGATTTCAACTCCAAGTTCACGGATTACGTCAATTTCTGCTTCGATTACATCTTTTTCAAGTTTGTATGAAGGAATTCCGTAAGTGAGCATGCCGCCCGGTTTTTCATTCTTTTCGAACACTGTTGGTCTGTATCCCATAAGTGCAAGATAGTACGCACATGAAAGTCCAGCCGGACCTGCGCCAACAATTGCAATCTTCTGGTCAAATTCACCGTCAACTTTGGATATGACTTTTTCCGGAATATATCTGGTAGACTTTTCCAGATCTCTGTTTGCCAAAAACTTCTTGACTGCATCTATGCTGACAGGAGCATCGATTGTTCCTCTCGTACATGCATCTTCGCATCTTCTGTTACAGATTCTTCCGCAGACTGCCGGGAACGGATTTTCTCTCTTAATGAGTGCAAGTGCTTCGTCGTATCTGCCCTGGGAAGCCATTTTGAGGTATCCCTGAACTGCTATATGTGCTGGACAAGCGGTCTTACACGGAGCTGTTCCTGTCGGATAAGTATTTACTCTTGCTGTGTCTCTGTAGTTTTCATCCCATGCGTATTTGCCCCATCTGATGTTATCCGGAAGTGGCTGACGAGGATATTCAACCGGTCCTTTGCTCGTGCAGAGTTTCTGTCCGAGTTTTACCGCGCCTGCAGGACAGACTTCAACACATCTGCCGCATGCCACGCAGTTAACGGGATCAACTTTTGCTGTATATGCACTTCTCTCCATATTCGGAGTGTTGTAAAGAAGCGCTGTTCTCAGGGCGTTGCATATCTCCGGATTGCAGTTGCAGATATCGAAGATGTGATCATCGCCGTCAATGTTTGTGAGCTGATGAACGTAACCATTGTCTTCAGCCTTTTTGAGTATTTCCAGAGCTTTCTCTTTTGTGATGTAGTGAGCTCTTCCTGTCTCGACTGTATAGTCAGCCATGTCGCCGACCTGGATACACCAGTCGTTGCAGTCATCAGCACATCCTTCTCCGAGCATTGCCCTGGATTGACGGCATGAACATATGCCTGCCGAAATGTGTCCTTCATATTTCTGCAGCCAGTATGAAATCTTTTCAAGTTTGACAGCTTCGTTGTTAGACTTGATTGCAGTCTCGACAGGGATGACATGCATTCCGATTCCCATTCCGCCCGGCATTACCATCGGAGTGATGTCTTCAAGCGGCAGGAATGTCATTCTCTCAAAGAATGAAGCCACAGCTGGATTCTTGTCTATTCTATCAACAGATGAGTTGAACAGTTCTGCGCTTCCCGGAACAAAGAAAGATATTCTGTATCTCTTTTCCTGTGCTTTCCATTCTTCTGTCCACTCCTTGACAGTCGGTCCGTTGTCGTCATAGTGATCACCATAATCGTACTCAACTATCCCGTGAACTGACATAAGGTCGAGTATTTCCTGAACTCTTGCCGGAGTGAATTTGTCTTTGACCATCTTGTAGACATCTTCAAACTTGTACCACTTACGGAGCTTCATCTTGTTGCCGACTGTAACTTCATCTTCAGTCAGTACTTCTCTCAAGCCCCAGTATTCAGGAGAAGTGGATTTGACACCGCTCAGTTTTGTCTTAACATTGTCTGTGATTTTCTTGCCTAGTTTGGCATAATCTTTGTGCGCTTTGAAATCCTCTTCATTTCCGCAGTATTTTGATTCAATACTTGGGTTTTTATCGCTTATCTGAGAAGGATCTTTCTTGAATATTTCAGGCATGTTCTATTCTCTCCATTCTTTGATTTCTTGTCTTATTTTGTCTGCCAATTCGGAAATACCTCTTCCGTCCTTGGCACAGATTGGATATATTGTCGCTTTTTCGTTTCTTTGTTTAATGTACTTTTCAACTCTCTCCAGGCTGAAATCGAAAAGTTCCATGCAGTCTATTTTGTTGATTGCAACAATGTCGCAAACCTGGAACATCAATGGATATTTCAGTGGCTTGTCATCCCCTTCAGGAACTGAGAGAATCATCATGTTTTTGCATGCACCTGTGTCAAATTCTGCCGGGCACACAAGATTGCCGACATTTTCAAGGATCACAAGATCAATATCGAGATTGAGGTTGTCCAGACCCTGTTTTGTCATTTCAGCATCGAGATGGCACATGCCTCCCGTGTGAAGCTGAATTGCTTTGACTCCCGTTCCCTCAAGTATCTTTATTGCATCCACATCACTGTCTATGTCAGCTTCCATAACAGCTATTCTGTAGTCCGCCTTCAGGTTGTTTATAAGCTTAATCAGTGTTGTGGTCTTTCCAGCACCGGGAGAGGACATAAGATTTAAAAGAAAAATCTTTTTTTTCTTCAGTTCTTTGCGCAGATTGTCCGCATCGATTTCATTGGCATTGAATATGCTTTTCTTGATTTCTATAACTTTTACTTCACTCATATGAGACCCTACTTGTCTATTCTGTACAAACAATATTTGGTACCTACGCATTTATTTTAACAAAAAGACAAAAAGAAAACAACAATATATGGCAAAATTGTTGTTTTCGAAAGTTCTATTTGGTTAGCAAAAACAGTCTTCTTGTCTCCTTTTCTTCTCCGGGCCACGCAAAGTGATCAAGGTTCTCAACTGCAAAATACTGAGTAAAGATATCTTTCCACTCATCATCGCTCAGGCTGGTAAGCCTCAGAATACCATCTGAAAACAGATACTTATCTTCGATGAGTTCAATTCCGCGCTTTTCTGCCATCTCTTTCGACATATAGAAGTTCAAACCTATTACAATTTTGGCTCCATTTTCTGCAATCCTGGTCAGTTCTTTCACTATTTCTCTTGAAGTTTCAATCGGAACAACGTCAAGAACATTGCTGCAGACGATTCCGTCATAAGACTCAGACGGAATGCTTTTCAGCCAGTTTTCAGATATTCTGACAGTCTCTATTCTGTCACCGACTTTGTATGCATCAGCATGGAATTTTGCTGAATCAATTATCTTCTCGCCCATGTCCACGGCAGTCACCGATTTGCATCCGGAATGGGCCGCTATTATGCCTGCCCATCCGCTTCCGCATCCGTAATCCAGAACCCTGCGGCACTTTCCCAAACGTTCCACCGCTTTCAGCAGTTTTTCCGAAGGAGCAAGCTTTGCATACTGTTCCGGAACAATATGCATGAGAAGTTCTTTTCTCATATTCTCATCGAGTCCTATAGCTTCGTTCCAGAACCCTATAAGGTTGTTATTGATTTCTTTTCTTTTTGCTGAATCCATAATGAGTCATTACTCCTGGTTATCTTCCTTTGCGCGTATGTTTTCGATTGATTCCATTGATTCGCCGCCATCGTCATCAGGCGCTCTGAATTCACCCTTGTCAACAAGACGCAAAAATACATCGACGACATCGGGAGTAAGTTGTGTTCCTGATGCTTCTTTTATGATGGATACGACTTTGTCAAAATTCATACGTTTACGATAAGCATTACAAGTCCAAGCATTATCATTATGATGAGGTGACGGTTCTTGGTCGGAGCTTTGTTGTTTTTTACTTTGAATTGTTCTCTGATTTTATATGTTTTCGTTTTTTGGATAATTAGCTTGTTTTACTCGTCTTTTTTCTCAGGAAGGTCTTTTCTCTTGACTCCTGCCAAAGGATTCTGGCTGACAGCCCTCTCGAGGCCTTCGTTTGCGACGTGAGTGTAAATCTGTGTTGTGCTGAGCTGTTCGTGTCCTAGAATCTGCTGAAGGGCCAGAACGTCTACACCACCCTGCTGGTACATAAGTGTTGCAGCTGTATGTCGAAGTTTATGTGTTGACAAATGCCTGTAGTTCAGTCCTGCTTCGCCCAGGTATTTGTACACAAGCCACTGAACTGTTTTCGGACTTATCCTCTTATGCAATCTGGATATAAACAGAGCGGGCTGGTCGCGCAGGTATTCAATATCTTTTTGTCTGACAGCGATGTACTCTTTGAGAGCATCTCTGCAGGCATCGTTCAAATAAACAATTCTTTCCTTGTTGCCCTTTCCGACAACCCTGAGTGATCTCATCTGACTGTCAATGTCTGTCACGTTTATACCGACCAGTTCCGAAAGTCGCATGCCGCAATTCAAGAACAATGTAATGATGCAGTAGTCTCTTTCTTTCGTTTTTGACTCGGGGTCGTTGTTTATTGTTTCAAGCAGATTCAGGCTCTCGTCAAGAGTCATGTACTTAGGAAGAGCTTTCTTTAATTTCGGCGACTCTATATCTGCCGCAGGATTGACTTCAATCGTTCTTAATACAACTGTATTATATTTGAAAAACGCTTTAATGGCCGACAATTTTCTACTTCTTGCCGCAGCGGCATCTTTTCTTTCCGCAGCAAGATAACTCATGAACTCAAGTATGTCCAGAGTCTCGATTTTCCTGACAAGATTCTCATCCACTATTGAAATGTTTATCTTGTCAAAATCTTCTGACGAAGTCGGAATGCCTTCCCTTTTTGCAATGAAGTAACGGAAGAACAGCCTCAGGTCCAGGTGATACTCATCAACTGTTTTCGGGCTTCTTCCCTGTATCACCAGTTTGTAGTTGAGAAACTTCTCTATAAGAGGCGAAGTTTCTTCGGGCTTTCTCTTTGATGTAGCCATGCGCTCCCTCGATTTCAAAATTTTGTATAATTCATTTTAACATTTTTATCTCCCGTATTCAATACATCCGAAAACCAAAAACAAACTTTGATGTTGAAAACGCGCCTGGTAAATAATATAATTTGCTTGTAGTGAATTTATTTACGGAGTGTTTATGGAAAAGAAAAGTTTTTGGTCCGAAAACAATAAGGCCCTGAAAAAGCTGTGGGCAACACACTTTGTCATGTGTATTTTCGGACTCATGACATACCTTCCCTTCAATACAGAGCCCGATGCAAACGGCAATGTAACAGCAGGCTGGTGGCTTGCTCTGTTTGCAGGAATCGTTGCCATACTGTTTTTGTTCTACCTGATTGATCTCTTCATCTGGGAAGTCGGTGCAAAGGAACAGCTCAGCCATGAAGCAAACACAATGAATGGCATGAAAGGCTTCCTTATTGGTCTCATTGTGGCAATACCGGACTTCATTCTGGGAATGCTCTACATGTTCTTCTCATATTACTCCACGTACGAATGGGCCAAAAACCCCGCTTTCATTATCTCTCTAATCACAGTCACTTGGGAATCAATGTTCGCAGGACTCAAAGCGACCATATTCAGCGGTTTCTTCCCGCCGTACTATCTGATTGTCTCATTTGTTCCTGTTATCTTCACCGGTTTTTCATACTGGATGGGAACAAAACAGAAGCCTATTATACCAAGACCCAAGAGAAAATCTGAATGAAAGGAATCGGAGAGTTAGCAAATGGCATCTAAAACTATTTATGTATGTTCTGAATGCGGATACAAGAGCATTAAATGGCTTGGCAAATGTCCGAACTGCTCAAGCTGGAACACTTTGTCCGAGGAAGAGATTGAAGACACTGTCTCCGAATCCAAAAACTCGATGAGAAAATCCATGCTCACAAGAGCGGGGTCAGAAGTTGAAGCAATTGCTCTTAGTGAAAATGACCTCCCCGATTACCTCAGGGAAAAAACAGGCTGTGCGGAATTTGACAGAGTGCTCGGAGGAGGGCTTGTCAATGGTTCTGTTGTCCTCATATCCGGTGAACCCGGAATAGGAAAATCCACTCTTCTCCTGCAGATTTGCTCTTCTTACAATGCAGAAGGCAACATCCTGTATGTTTCAGGAGAAGAATCAGCAGCACAGATTTCTTTGAGAGCAAAAAGACTTGGAATAAAAGGACAGGACATTTATGTTTTGTCCGAGACAAATACGCCCAAAATACTGGAAAAGGCAAAGTCCCTTTCACCTAAACTTCTCATTGTCGACTCAATTCAGACGATGTATCACACGGAGAGCAACACAATCCCCGGAAGTGTCACACAGATCAGGGAATGTGCCTCAATGTATATAAACTTCGCAAAAACAAGCGGTGTACCTGTTATTCTTGTCGGCCATGTAACAAAAGAAGGAAGCATAGCAGGCCCTAAAGTGCTCGAACACATGGTCGATACCGTTCTGTATTTTGAAGGCGACAGAAGCCAGGGATTCAGACTGATTCGTGCAATGAAGAACAGATTCGGTCCGACAAACGAAATAGGGGTATTTGAGATGACTGATTCAGGCTTGAAAGAAATGCCTAATCCTTCTTCCCTGCTTTTAAGCGACAGACCCGGAAATGTATCAGGAAACTGTGCAATTGCAATAATAGAAGGAACAAGACCCCTTATAGCGGAAATCCAGGCACTTGTCACCCCGACCATATTCCCGTCGCCCAAAAGAATGAGCACGGGAACCGACTACAACCGTCTTGCCCTCATCCTCGCAGTTCTTGAGAAGCGACTCGGACTGAGGTTTTCAATAAACGATGTATATCTTAATGTCGTAGGCGGAATAAGAATTGAAGAAACAGCATCTGACACCGGAACAGCACTCGCCCTCATTTCATCCATAAGGGACATCCCTGTACCGGAAGATCTTGTCTGCATGGGTGAACTCGGATTATCCGGAGAAATACGAGCAGTATCCAGAGCGGAAGACAGAGTTGCAGAAGCAAAGAGACTCGGTTTCAAAAAGGTGGTTCTTCCCAAGAGAAATATAAAACTGTTGCACAAAGTACCGGACGGCATCGAGCTGATACCGGTTGCAAATATATTTGAATTATTAAAACTATTCGCACCAAACGGAGGAGAAAAATGTTAAAAGGAAACGCAGTAATAGGACAGTCAGGCGGTCCGACCGCAGCTATAAACGCAACATTGTCTGGAGTTGTCCTGGGTTGCAAAGAAGCTGGAATTGAAAAGATATACGGTGCCCTCAACGGCATAGAAGGACTACTGGAAGAGAGAATGTGTGATCTGAGAGCTCTTCTTAAAGACTCAAAAGACCACAAAGTGCTTGAGCAGACACCTGCAGCAGCACTCGGCTCATGCAGAAAGAAAATGCCTGTCCCGGACAAGGATCCCGAGACATATTCCAAACTCCTTGAAATCTTCAAAAAGTACAACATCCGCTATTTCTTCTACATAGGCGGAAACGACTCCATGGATACAGTTCTGAAGCTCTCCACCTACATGAATGGTGCTGGATATGAGATGCGCGTCATGGGCGTCCCGAAGACAATAGACTGCGATCTTGCTGAGACAGACCATACACCGGGTTATGGCTCGGCAGCCAAATACATAGCTACAACCGTTCAGGAAATAATGAGAGACACTGCCGTATACACCGTTAAGGCAGTAACAATCGTAGAAATCATGGGAAGAGACGCAGGATGGCTAACAGCTGCCGCTTCCCTTCCGGCTCTTCACGGAAATGCTGCTCCTGACCTTGTTTATCTGCCTGAGGTATATTTCAATTTCGAAAACTTCTATGAGGATCTGGCCAAAGCATTTGAAAAACATCCTAACGTAGTGGTTGCAGTCAGCGAAGGCGTCAGAACGGAAGACGGAAGATATGTGGGAGAAGGAACACAGAGCGGCGTAGCTGACGTGTTCGGACACAAATATCTTTCCGGAACAGGAAAAGCTCTTGAACTTGCCGTAAAAGAAAAATTCGGATGCAAAGTGAGATCAATTGAACTCAACCTTCCCCAGAGATGCGCAGGACATCTTCAGAGCAGAACAGACATCGAAGAATCTGTCGAGATAGGCAAAGCGGCTGCACTTCATGCCGCTGCAGGCGAGACCGGAAAAATGGCTTGCTTTGTACGTGAGAGCAATTCACCTTACAAATGCACAATAAAGACTGCAGACATAGCAAAAATAGCAAATGAAGTCAGGAGCGTTCCGCGCAGCTATATCAACGAGCGCGGAAACAACGTCACAAAAGAATGTCTGGAATATATATCACCACTTATTCAGGGCGAGCTGACAAATGTATTTGAAAACGGTTTACCAAAACACTTTGTGATTGAGAGGTAACTATTTATGAAGTGCGTATTCGCCACTTCCAGATGGGGCAACATAGACAATGTGTACCCCGAAATCAGAAAAACACTTCCAAATGAGGCAGAAGTATTGCCTGATCTGAAAACACTTGAAGGTATTGAAAACAGAAAAGACCTAAGAGAAGTCGAAGTCATATTCTCCACCTGGGGAATGTTCAAACTCTCTGAAGAACAGATCAGGGAAATCTTTCCGAACCTGAAAGCCATCTTCTATGCAGCAGGAACCGTCAAATATTTCGCAGAACCGTTTTTGAAATGCGGAGTAAGAGTGTTCAGTGCATGGATGGCAAACAGTGTTCCCGTAGCTGAAGTCACGTTTGCGGAGATTGTACTGGCGCTTAAAGGATTTTTCCAGAGAGAAGTCAGAAAACCGGAAGACTGGGACAACTCGGATCCCGAACTTGGATATCCCGGATGTTATAAGTCCAACGTGGGAATAATTGGTGCAGGATCCATAGGGAAAATGGTCATTTCCAAGCTAAGAACACTTGATGTAAACATCAAAGTTTTCGATGCTTTCCTCACAAAGGAACAAATTGAAGAACTTGGATGTGAAAAATTATCCCTTGAAGAATTGTTCAGCACATGTGACGTAATTTCAAATCACCTGGCAAATGTTCCCGCAACAGTCGGAATGATTGACAAAAACTGCTTTAACAGAATGAAAAAGTATGCAACATTTATCAACACAGGCAGAGGTGCACAG
>JAILLB010000086.1 GCA_024693345.1 Clostridiales bacterium | reverse complement strand
AAGGGATGGGAGTCATATTCTTCAAGTCTTGAAATTGAACTCCGTCAATCTATTCAAGAAGGACTGAATATTGATGAATACGAAGATTTCATTAAAGCAGTATCCAAAATGCCCAGAGGCGCTAATAAAGAAAAAGCAGCTAATGTTGTCTGGGATATAATATCCGGCGCAGGTATCAACTGCAGATATGGCTATATTGAACCAAGCGATCTTGATGGAATTAAAGAATTGAGAGATCCTGAACTTGTTCAGAAATATAAATATGACCCAAAGACAGGATATGACAAAGTCAAGGGAGCATGGTACGGAAGAATAGCAGGATGTATGCTCGGAAAAACAGTTGAAGGAATGAAGAGAAATGAATTGATTCCATTCCTTCAAAACTCCGGTAATTATCCAATGCACAGATACATTCTGTCAACTGACGTGAATGAGGAAATAGCATCAAAATACAAATTCAACCTTTTGAACAGATGCTATGCAGATAAATTGGAATTCGAACCTGTCGATGATGATACAAACTATACTGTTCTCTATCAGGGTGTCATAGATAAATACGGATTTGATTTCACTCCAAAGGATGTGGCATATGCCTGGGTTGCAAAACAGCCGAAAGAGGCTTATTGCACCGCTGAAAGAGTTGCATTTATGAACATTGTTCGCGGAATAAAACCTCCGTTCTCAGGTTCATACAGAAATGTTTTCAGAGAGTGGATCGGCGCTCAGATAAGAGCTGATTACTTTGGATATATTAACCCCGGCAATCCTGAAAAAGCTGCTGAAATGGCATGGAGAGATGCTTGTGTTTCACATACCAAAAACGGCATTTACGGTGAAATGTTTGTGGCAGCCGCTCTTGCCGCTGCAGCAGCAACAAAAGATATAAAGAAAATCGTGAATGCAGGCCTGTCTCAGATACCGAAGACATCCCGTATGTATGAAGCAATCGCAGCGACCTTGTATGCTTATGAGAATGGTGTATCAGAAGAAGAATTCTTTGAAAAATTCAATGAGCAGTTTGATGATCAGGATGCTCATGACTGGTGCCTGGCCATTTCAAATGTAATAATTGTGGTTGCAAGTTTGCTCTACAGCAAAGGTGATTATTCAAAAGCAATCTGTATGGCTGTTCAGACTGGATTTGACACAGACTGCAACGGAGCAACAGTTGGATCTATTCTAGGCATGAGAAACGGATTTGAATCAATTGATTCATACTGGACAAAACCGATGCACGGAACACTCGATACATCAATATTCGGAGTTGGAAGAGTATCCATAGATTCTCTTGTAGACAAAACTATGGTTCATATAGAAAACAACAAGTAAGGTAAAAAATGCAAGACATACTCAGAACCTGGGCTGAAGTTGATTTAAATGCCCTGGTAAGCAATTTTAACCAAATAAAGTCTGTGATGAAACCAGGCAACAAAGCAATTGTTGTCGTAAAAGCAAATGCATATGGGCACGGATCAATTGAAGTGGCAAAAGAATTGTCAAAATTTGCAGATGCATTTGCCACAGCTACCCTTGAAGAGGCAACCGAACTCAGAATAAGAGGCGTTGAAAACGAAATAATAGTTTTAAGTCCGATTCCTTCAGATTTGTACGGAAACGCAATCAGGTACAAAGTAACTCCGGTACTGTTCAATAGGGAAGATGCAGATAAGATGGATAATACGGCATCAGGAATTGCAATGCCTGCCAATTATTATCTTGCAGTGGATTCCGGAATGTCCAGGATTGGGGTATCATGTGACCAGAGTGGTATTGATACAGCTGAGTACATTCTTTCCAAAAAGAATATCTGCTGCAGGGGTATACTAAGCCATTATGCATGTGCAGATTCTGAAAATTCCGAAACCAGCGAAAAGCAGAAAAAAGCATTCGATTTCTTCATAGAAACTCTGAAGAAAAAGTATGGAGACCTGGGAATAGTGTCAATAAATAACACAGCGGCAGTTATCAATAGTTTTCCTTCATATAATGCAGACAGAATCGGAATTGCCGTATACGGAATGTATCCTTCGGATAATGTCAGAAATGAAAATGTTGCTTTAAAACCTGTCATGACTCTGAAAACAAGAATTTCAATGGTTAAAACAGTAAAGGCCGGAAGCGGAATTGGATACGGACACACATATATTACAGATTCTGAAAAAAGAATAGCCACATTATCAGCTGGATATGCAGATGGAATACCGATTGAACTATCCAACAACGGAAGAGTAATAATCAACGGAAAGTTTGCAAAAATACTTGGAAAAATCTGTATGGACCAGTTTATGGTTGATGTTTCGGATATCCCGGATGTGAAATCAGGAGATTCGGCAGTCATTTTCGGAACCGACGGAAATCTGAGTATATCTGCAGACGAAGTGGCAAAAGAAGCCGGAATTCTTAACTATTCATTAGTTTGCGGCATAGACTCGAGAGTTCCAAGAGTATATATTAAGGATAATAAAATCCAAAAAATATTCTCATACATAAGTTTTCCTTATGAATGGTAAAAAACTCAATTGACAAAACGAGCCATGATCATTAAATCATGGCTCGCATTTTTTATTGTATTTAGTTATTTTGCTGATGTTGTTTCGGTATTCGGAATGAATTCAACATCCTCATATGTGAGATTGTTTTTATCAAGTAATTGCTTGCAGAAATCATTGAGTAAATCATCCTGAATTGATGCAAGATAATCTTCTTTAACCTGATCTTTTACATCTTCAAAACTTGCCCACGGGTTGCTGTTGTATGAATCATATTCAACTATCATCCAGCCATTTGGTCCCTGAATCGGTGTTCCGTATGTTTCACCGATTTCAAGAAGTTTGTTTCTGAAAATGTATGCTACTGTTCCCTGATATACATAGAACAGATATTCATCATAATACTTGTATTCATCAGATTCTTTGTCAGCGGTTCTGTCCATACCTTTTTCGGTGTACTTTGCTTCGAGTTCTTCGATATATTTATCAAGATCATCGAATTTAGGCATATTGTCAAGGTCAACTTTTGTCAAAGTACCATCGGTTGTGTAATAAGGAACAAGAATGTATCCGTCTTCTTCTTTGTACTTCTCTTTTATCTGTGTTTGAATATCACTGAAAGGCGTTCCGCTCTTTGCTTTTTCAATAAATTCTTTTGCAGATTCAAATGCAGTATTCCACTCTTCATCATCTGCAGCATCCAATACTTCGCATAAAGCCGTGTTAAATATATATCCAACAGGTGTAGCATATGACATCGAATTTTCGTTGAAGTATTCTATGAGCTTTTCATCAGATACATCCTCACCTTCAAGAAGGTATTCTCTCACTGCACTGTTGTAGATACCATATTTTACGTATTCGTAGATGAAATCATCAGTAACACCTATACCATCTTTCCAATAATTGTATCCGCCTTCTTCACTATATTCGTCTTCAATATCTATCTTCTTTTGGAGAACACCGAATTCAATGGCATCTTCTGAAACCGCTCTATCTATTGATTTCAGATAGTCTTCCAAAAGCGGAACAAGACAATAAGCGTTTACAGAAAGCTTGACAATGTCATTTGTGGACATCTCGCCTTTTTGGATAGAAGTATAGTAACGAGCATAGAAATAGTTAACCCATTCGTAGATGTCTCCGGACCAGATGTTACCTTTGTTCCAGGTAGCAACTATGATCTGTCCTTTGCGGTCAGGATCAGGGGTATTATTATTTCCGTTACATGATGCACATATCAGCACTATCATTGACAGAGCAATAATAAGGCATAAAACTCTTTTTAATTTCATATATAACTCCGATGGTTTATTTATTCAGAATCAGAAAATTCAATTTTGAACTGAGTTCCGCAAAGTGGACATTCCAAATTATCCGGATCATCTGTTGATACCAGTTCAAACTTTGCTCCGCATTTCGGACAGTTCACAACGGGAATGTCATCGCAGAAATTGTCGTCATATTCGTCATTTGCATTAGGAAAAACGGCACTTTCAATTTCCTGAATATTATAATCAATTGTTTTGATGTAATTCTCAAGATACTCTACACGTGCTTTTAGCTCATAAATACACTTTGAAGCCTCTTTCAAGGCTTCAGTGAGTACTTCTATAGATTTACATTCATTATTGTCAACTTTTTTATCGACAGATGACATCGATTATACTCTTCCTATGTATTCACCGATTCTTGTGTCGATTTTAACTTTTGTACCGACATCGATAAAGAGAGGTACCATGATGACTGCACCTGTTTCAAGTGTAGCAGGTTTGTTTGTGTTCTGAGCTGTATTGCCCTTAACACCTGGTTCGCTCTCAACTACTTCGAGTTCGACAAACATAGGAGGTTCAACGCTGAATACGCTTCCCTTGTAGGAAAGAATCTTGCACATCATCTCTTCTTTAACGAACTTGAAGTTGTCAGGGAGCATTTCCTTGGATACTGGAACCATATCATATGTATCCATGTCCATGAAATAGTAGATATCTCCGTCATTGTAGCTGTACTGCATATCTCTCTTGTCGATTGTAGCAGATTCGAACTTATCTGTAGGGCTGAATGTTGTTTCTGTTACAGCGCCTGTAATTACGTTTTTAAGTTTTGTACGAACAAAAGCAGCACCTTTTCCTGGTTTAACATGCTGGAACTCGACTACCTGAAGTACCTGTCCATCATACTCAAAAGTAACACCGTTTTTAAAATCGCCGGCAACTACCATAAAATTATCCTCCGATAAAATTAAATTTGCTGATATATTTTATATTATATTGTCCCATTATTCAAGGGTTTTTGAGCAAAAACAGGCCCATCACAGCCAGTGTTCACACAAAATTTACAGATGAATCAGAAATCGGCAACGTCTGATCCGGACAGGGCAGCAAGTCCGTATATAAGGGCCTGTTTTGCAGATTCACTTTCTTCCGGATCGCTGCTCTTTATTTTCGGCAACAGTTCTCTGTACAGTGCGCCCTTTATTGTAATGTCTTTCAGCAGTTCCTGTTCGTCGACCAAAGGTATAGTCCTGTCCTTTATCTCAAGGTAATATGTTCCAAGGTCTTCGGCAGATATTTTCTTTGAAGCCTCAACGACATTCTGGTCTACTGTTCCCGTAAAGACTACTCTTAGAAGTGTATCACTTCCGAGAGACTGCTTTGCCATTTCGTGCTTAATTTTCGCCAGCACTTCTTCTTTTGAACCGATGGCTGTAATATCCAGGTTGAATTTCTCGTATCTTCTCTTGCAAACCCTCTTGTATGAAAACGTCGGAACCCATCTTCCGAAATTATTCTTTTCAAAATCTACGGAAATTACTCCTTTTTTACCGCATTCATCAAATGATCTTCCTTCAGGGCAACCGGAATAGGCATAATACGTATTTCCGGCTTTTCTCACTTCAGTTCCTTCATGAATATGACCAAGAGCTGCATATGTACAATTTGATCTTGCTATGTCTTCTTCACTGATGGGGCAATATTTGGATGAACTTGAAGAAGTGTCTGCATGAACCGCGAGAATATTAATGCAATCCGGATCTGTGTTTATTGAATGTACAAGCGGATTTTTATCCATATCTTCTTTTACAAAAGCCCATCCGTAAACACATACATGTATGTCGGGAAAATTGAAGAATTGCAATTCGGGACGATTGAATATGAATACATTTTTCGGAAAAACAGACTTTGAATACGCGCTTTTGTCGCTAAAACAATCATGATTTCCGGGAGCAATTACGAATTTACAAAACGGAACAGAAGAGAATTGGGAATTCATGAATTCAATTGTTTCTTTTGTCACAAATTCACTGTCGAAAAGGTCTCCTGAAATAATGACCATGTTGGCATTATCGTTCTTCGCAATCGCTATTATATTTGAAAATGTTCCCCTGAGTTCAGCTTTTCTCGCCATTGCCTTGTTTGCGTCGAGCAGGGAAAACGGAGAATCAAGGTGAAGGTCTGCCGTGTGTATTATTCTTGGCATCTAGTTTTCCTTTCGGTTACTTAGTCATGCAACTGACTGTATATTTACCGCTCTTGAAGCTCATCAGGTACTCATTTCCTACGAGTTTTCCTTTGATGCTTACTTCGTTACCGGTTCCGTCAACTACTTTGAATTCTGAGCAGTTTTTCGGCAAATACAGGTTTCCTTTGCATCCAAATGGTATTGTTATGGTTGTTTCTGCACTTTCCTCAGTGAGTTTCCATGAACATGCAACTGTTCCATACATACTCTCGTGAGAAGCACTTGCACTCTGCATTCCGCATTTGAGAGCAGGTCTGAATTCTGTTGTATGGAATCCCGGATCTGACTCAACCGGTGCTATTCCTGCAACATACTTATACATGAACGCTGACAAATCCGAGAACATGTGATGGTTGTGAGAACCGAGTCCGTTCCAGCACTCCCACAGAGTTGTAGCACCTCTGTTAATCCATTCCTGACAACCTGGGTATGTTCTCTGAGCAATCATTCTCTGACCTATATACCCGAGTCCTGCATCACCCAGAGAATGCATTACGAATTTACATCCCAGAATACCGAAGTCGAGATGCCAGTCTTTGAGTTCTATCTGTTCAACAAGTTTGTCGAGCAGACCCTGTTTTTCATTAGGCTCGTTCAAACCGAAATAGAGCATTACTGCAGTTGATGTCTGGCAATCACCCTTGACCGTAAATGTTTTCTTGTCAAAGTAGCTGTCCCTGAATGCTTTTTTTATCTTTTGAGCAAGAATTGAATAGTATTTGACATCATCTTTCTTTCCGAGTTTTGATGCTATACTTGATGTCAGTTTTGCAGCATTGTAGAAGAAAGCTGTGTCTGTAACTTCCGTAGGACATTTGAAAGAGCCCATATTCTTACTTATGGCAGGTCCTTCAAACGGAGCACACCAGTCTCCCAACCCGTAGTTTAGGGTGTAATCGGTTGTCATGCTCTCCATGAAATCACAGTTCTTTTTGATAGCATCGTAGTTGACTTTGAGTATTTGCTCATCGCCTTCGTATAGGAATATATTGAAAGGAACGTTTACAAGAGCGCTTGACCAGTCAGGTCCGTTCATGCTGTTATATCCCCAGCCTGTTGACGGGATGACACACGGAATCTGGCCGGCGGGTCTTTGAGAATCACGGATATCTCTGCTCCATTTCGAGAAAAATGCAGCTGAACCGAAATTCATCATCATCTGTTCACTGGATATGGAAGCATCCCCTGTCCATCCGTTTTTCTCTCTGTGAGGACAGTCTGTCGGTATTGATTCCATATTTGAGACGGAAGACCAGAAGCAAAGTCTCTGGAGTTTGTTCAAAAGTTCGTCTGAACACTCAAAATGACCTGCAACTTTTACTGCAGAACAAATAAATTGTGCTGTAACATCTTCAGGTTCAGGTTCGTAGTCCATGCCTGTTATTTCCATGTACTGGAATCCGTGATAAACGAACACAGGATGCCATACTTCAACATCGTCACTCTTCTTTGTGTACTTATCTGTCTGGAAACCATGGCTGCGAACAAAACCACCAATGCTTGCTGTGTCTAAATTGCCGTCTGCGGTGAGAATATCTGAATATCTTATTGTGAATTCAGTTCCGGCCTTGCCTTTGAATTTAAATATTCCGTATCCTGAACCATTCTGTCCGAAATCCAGGATCCACTTGTCATCTTTTTTCCACTTTTTGACCGCAGTGAAGGATTTAAACGGCTTAATTGGCTCAAATTCCGATGCTCTGAGTTCTCCGCCCGGGGATCTGCTTATTCTTACAGGATCCCAATCGGTGTCATCGTAACCAGGGCTCGTCCAGTCTCCCAGTTCCTTGTTTGCATCATAATGTTCGCCGTTTCTGATTCCGTTGAAATATATGGGGCCGCCCAGAAGATTTACTTTCCAGGTATCGTCAGTGCCTATTGTTTCAATCTTTTTATCCTCGTAGACAACTTTTATTTCAGCAAGCAGTTTCGGAGCTGTTCTCCAGCTGGCCTGACGTGTATTCCACGGATCTTCAGCAAAGCAGTTGAACCAGCCGTTTCCAAGTACAATTCCAATAGTATTGTCTCCGCTCTGCAGAAGAGACGATACATCATACTGCATGTAGTAATCTGTTTTATCAAATCTGGTAAAACCAGGTGAGAGAACATCATCTCCCACTTTCTGTCCGTTTATTTCTGCAACGAAATATCCTAGGCCTATGATAGAGAGATATGCCTCTTTCGGAGCCTGAGAGAGTGTGAAATCTTTTCTTATGTAAGGAGCCTGAAGAAAGTCTTTGTCATTTTTTGATTTTTCAATTTTCTGGAGGAAATTCGGATCATCTCTTCTCTCCGGGCCAACACGGGCATCAATCCATTTTCCGTTCCATCTCTCATCCAGTTTACCAGTGACAAAAGAACTGGTGCCGAAGATTTTGGCTCCGGAAATACAATCAACTTCAACTTTCCAGTAATACTTTGTCACTGGTTTGAGTTTCTTTTTGCACTCTATGAAATTCTTCTGTGAACCTATTGTGAGTTTTTTCCATATGATTGTTGAAAAGTCTGCCTTTTCAGACAGTGATATGAGGGCACCTTTCTGTGAATCCTCATTTATATCAGACTCAACTTTGTATGAAAACCTTGGCAGTGAATCAATACCGCAGGGACTTTCCAGATAGTTGACAGTCATATCCTTAATTCTAATTTCGCTCATATTCGGCTCCATTCATAATTAACTTTACGTAGATATTGTATCATATGCGTAAAACCATGACAAGCAAATCAGCATTGAAAATGCACAAAAAATATATTAAAATTTTTGTGCAGGATTCAGCAAAACTGAGTCATAGAAAGGCAACAGCGTGAAAAACGTAAAAATTATGTTTTTGGGAGATGTAGTCGGTCCTTGCGGAACCGAATATGTCTGCTCCAATCTGAGAAAGATAATCGAAAAAGAGAAAATTGACTTCACAATTGTCAACGCCGAGAATTCGGCAAAGGGGAACGGGATAGATCAGGAGACGATTGACGAACTCATAATGAAAGGTGCCGATGTTATCACAACAGGTAACCATGCATTCAAGAAAATGAATTCGTTCGACCTTTTTGAGAACAATTCCAAAGTATTAAGACCGGCAAATTTTCCACCTGAGATAAGCGGAAACGGATATGGTGTTTTTGAAGGAAATGGTTTTTCTGTTCTGGTAATAAACATACTCGGAATAGTAAACATGGAGCCTCTTGCATGTCCGTTCAGAACAGCTGAAAACATTCTTAAGTCATGTGAAGGAAAATATGACATTTCCGTAATTGACATGCATGCTGAAGCAACGGGTGAAAAATATGCATTTGCTAGTTATCTTGACGGAAAAATCGGAGCTGTGATAGGAACTCATACTCATGTACAGACAGCAGATGAACACATACTTCCAAACGGAACAGCATTTATAACAGATGTAGGCATGTGCGGGCCAAAAGAAAGTGCGCTCGGTGTAAAACCTGAGTGTATTATAAGGAAGCTTATGACCCATACACCGGTGAAATTTGAGTTGTCAGATAACCCTTGTGATATGCAGGGAGTCATAATTGAATTTGACATGACAAAGAAAACTCCTATTGGTATTAAACGTTTTAAAATATAACAAAACTGAATATTTTTTTACTGCTTGTTATTTCTCGAAAAATGCGAAAAACAGGCAGTTTTTTTGTCTTTAAAATATGAGAAACTAGATATATTGAATTTTTGAACAATATATAAATAATAGTTGAATTATATAACTTATATGCTATAATATTTATATATGCAAATTCGCGGAGGTTTTTCATGGATAATTACATCGAAATATGGTCAATTGTCAAAAGGGCGCTGGAAGAGAAATATTCTGAAGAAATAATGAATCTGTGGTTTAATAAATTAAAACTTGTTTATCTGGATGACAAATACGCATTCTTCACAGTTTCAAGTGCAGATTACCTTATTTCAATTCTCAATTCAAAATATTCTGAAGTTCTCGAGAGTATCTTCTCGGAAAAGATCGGTCTTGATGTACGTGTAAGAGTTTACAAGACAGAATTATATTCTGAAGAGAAAGCTATCGCTGAATTCAAAGAGATTGAAGAGAAAAAAGAAAAATCTTCCGCTGAAATAAATACATACAACAATTTCACTGAAGAATACACTTTTGATAACTTCGTTGTCGGAGGATCAAACAACTTTGCTTACAATGCAAGCCTTGCTGTTGCAAACAATCCTGCTGCTGAATACAACCCGCTTCTGATTTACGGTGATTCAGGTCTTGGAAAGACGCACCTGATGAAGGCTATAATCTCAAAAATAAGAAGAGAAAAACCTCATCTTAACGTATTGTTTATTACCGGTGAAAATTTCACAAATGAATTTCTCGATGCACTGGCAAAAAAAGAAACTTCCGCCTTTAAAGAGAAATACAGAAACATCGACATGCTGATGATAGACGATATCCAGTTTATTGCCGGCAGAGAAGCAACTCAGGAAGAGTTCTTCCATACTTTCAATACACTGTATGAATTAAAAAAACAGATTGTTCTTACGTCAGATAGACCTCCGAAAGATATGAAGAATCTTGAAGAGAGAATCAAGAGCAGATTCGAAGGAGGCCTTATAGCGGACATTCAGCCACCGGATACGGAACTTAGAATTGCCATTCTCAAGAGTAAATGCAACACCATGAACATAAAGCTCTCAAATGATGTTCTGGTTTACATTGCTGAAAACGTCAAAACAAATATAAGACAGATTGAAGGAGCGCTTAAAAAACTCGGTGCATATTCATTTGTAAACAATGTTGAGATAGATGTTGATAAGGCAAAGAAACTTCTTGAAGAATTCGTATCAAGTTCAATGTCACCGGAACAGACTGCTGAAAAAATAATCGATGCTGTTTCAGTTAAATACGGAATCAAGAAAGAAGAAATAAAAGGCAAGAGCAGATCTAAAGAGATTGCATGGGCAAGACACGTATCAATCTACCTTATAAGAAATATCACTGATTTGTCACTTCAGACAATCGGAAAGATATTCGGAAGAGATCACTCAACGGTTCTGGCGTCAATAGAAGTCGTAAATAAAGAGATAATGGAGAACCCCGTATCAGATAATGACGTAAAAGAATTAATGCGTGAATTCAAGTAAAAACAGCCTTGTGGTTGATTTAAGTGTTTTAAAACAGAAATAAAAATCTATGTTTAAAACTTATTCCACTCATTGTTAAAAACCTATACGTATATTCATATATATATAACAAATGGCAATACGATGTGTTGAAACAATGTTTAATAAAATATCCGGCTTGAAAAAGAAAATATAAATTCGAAGTTTTACACAGATTTTTTCTTTTTTAACATGTATTTTTCAACACGTTTAAACGGTATAAAAAGGGTCGGATTTATCCACAATTTGTATACACTGATTTAACATGTTTTCAAGATGTATTCAATAGTTTTGAAATAGGAAAAATCAAGTGGATAAAAGCTAAAAATAGTTTTCCACAATTTCAACACGGACTACTGCTATTACTACTAACCTCATATATTAAAATATTTTTCACATAACAAAAAAATCGAAAGGAATTTTTGGCATGAAAGTTAAATTTAACAAGGACACATTACTGCTTTGCATCAACCGTTCTCTTGGATGCGTTTCCGCAGACAAAACATACGGAGCAATTGAAGGTATTCTTCTCACTGCTATTGCACCAGATCAGTGCAGAATCAGCGCTTATGACCTCGAAAAGGGCATTAAAACAACTATAGACGCTGAAGTTGAAGAAGAAGGAAGCGTAGTAATCAACGGAAACAAGCTTGCTTCAATAGTAAGACTTCTTCCATCAGACGTAACAATTGAAACAAGTGATGCAGGCGTTGCCACAATCACAAGCGGAAGATCCAAATTCCAGCTTCATTATCTTCCGGGCGAAGACTTCCCTCAGCTCCCTGAATTTTCACCTGACAGAAGTTTTTCAATTCCTCAGAAGATGTTAAAGACAATAATCAATCAGACAGCATTTGCAGTAAGCAAAGAAGACGACAGACCTTTCCTCACAGGTATATATTTTGAAGTATATGACGGAAAAGTTAGAGCTGTTGCGTGCGACTCATACAGACTTGCAATCAGAAACAGAAAATGCGACACAAAGATTCAGTCTAAAAACGGCGAAACAGAACTTAAGTTCATTGTTCCCGGAAAGACAATCAACGAAATCCAGAGACTTCTCGATGATACAGATTCCGAAATTAAATTTTCACTTACCAGAAAACATGTCATTTTCTCCATGACAATGAAATACGGCGATGTTGAAAAGGAAGCAATTATTTTCTCAAGACTTATTGATTCCAACTACATTGAATATGAAAGATTCATTCCGAAGGAGAGCAAAACTTATGTTACAGTAAGCAGAGATCTTCTCGAAGATTCACTTGAAAGAGCTTCACTTGTAACAGAAGACAAGGCTGCCGGACACACAAAGAGCATCGTTAAATTCAGTATAAAAGACGAAGTTCTTGAAATTTCCGCAGTATCCATGAATGGAAAAGTATTCGACGAAATCCCGGCTGTAAAAGAAGGACCGGAAATTGAAATCGGATTTGCTTGTAAATACCTCCTTGAAATCCTCAAAGGACCGGATGTCGATACACTTAAACTCTCACTCTCTTCACCTCTCATGAGCATGATTATTGAAGATGCAGAAGAGACAGATAAAGATGACAGCTTCACATATCTCGCACTTCCTATGAAGATGAGAGACAATGGCTGATATAAATAATGGTATTAAAAAGAACTGTATTTAAAGATTTCAGAAATATACAGAATGCAGATATATCCTTCTCAGACGGAATGAATATAATCTGCGGAAGAAATGCACAGGGAAAGACAAACGTCCTTGAAGGTATTTATGTATTTGCGTGCGGAAAGAGTTTCCGCAAGACAAAATTCAAGGACATGGTAAGGTTTGGTTCCGACAGTTGTTCAATGAGAGTTGTTTTTACTGATTCAAACAGGGAAAACGACATGAAAATAAACATTTCCGAATCAAAGAGGGAAACTGTTTTAAACAACATAAAAATAACCAAACTTGCTGACTTTGTCGGTCACTTCAGAGCAGTTCTATTCTTCCCGGAACATCTTTCCATAGTAAAAAGTGAACCTTCGGTAAGAAGAACGTTCTTGGACAATGCAATTTCACAGATAAAACCCCAGTACATGGTGGCAATAAATGAATATGCAAAACTTGTCACGGAAAAGAATTCACTTTTAAAAAACTGCGAACAATATTTTGATTTCGAAAATATGTTTTCAGTTCTGTCGGAGAGGATGGCTAAATATTCAGGGTATATAACTTCTGAAAGAATAAAGTACACAAAACTTCTTTTCGATAAAGTCTCCAATTTCATGACGGATATGACGAATGGAAAAGAACAGATTTCACATTTGTTTGTTTCCAATGCGTCAAAAGACGGTGATGCAAATGAAGATGCATCTCTTCTGGAAAAATATTACTACGAAGAGATGATGAACGGAAAATCCAGAGAACTGTCTGCAGGAACAAGTATTTACGGATCGCACAGAGACGATATAGACATAATGCTTGGCGGAGTGTCTGCAAGACTTTTTGCTTCACAGGGACAGCAGAGAAGCATCGCCCTTGCAATGAAGCTTGCAGAAGGAAGCATATGCGTCGAACAGACAGGCGATTCACCTGTATTTTTGCTTGATGATGTTTTATCTGAACTTGACAGAGAAAGAAAAGACTACATTCTGAGCAAAATTGAGGACAGACAGGTTATCATTACTTCATGTGATGAATCGGATTTTTCAGGTATAGATAATGTAAATAAAATGTATTGTTCAAACGGCATATATACTCAGGGGTAAATTATGTACGTACATATAGGAAACGGAAAAATGCTCAGAGTATCTGACATACTCGGCATTTTCGATACGGACAACTCAACGGTTTCAAAGAATACAAGAACCTGGCTGACCAAGAAAGAGAAAGCAGGAAGGCTTGAATCCGCAACCGATGAGATACCGAAATCTTTTATTTTAACAATGGATGAAAACGGTGAAGAAAAAATATATTTTTCACAGCTTTCATCATCAACTTTGAAAACAAGAGTAGAGAAAATTAACAACGCACAGTTTTGATTTTTGAAAGGACATATATGGAAGAAGAAAAGAAAGTAACTTTGACCGATGAAGAAAAAGAGGAATTGTTCAGAGAAAAAGATTCCGAATACGGCGCAGATGCCATAGAAGTTCTTCACGGACTTGAACCGGTAAGAAAACGTCCCGGAATGTATATCGGGTCAACTGCACAGGCCGGACTCCATCACTTGGTCTATGAAATAGTGGACAACTCCATAGATGAAGCCATGGCTGGTATCTGCGACAGAATCGAAGTTATTCTTCATGCAGACGGAAGTTGTTCCGTACAGGACAACGGACGTGGAATTCCGGGCGGAATTCAGCAGGAGAGCGGAAGACCTGCTCTGGAGCTCGTATTTACAGTGCTCCACGCAGGAGGTAAGTTCGGCGGATCCGGATACAAATTCTCAGGAGGTCTGCACGGAGTCGGTGCCTCTGTTGTTAACGCACTTTCCCTATGGACCGAAGTAGAGGACAGAAATGACGGAAAGGTATACACAGAGAGATTCGAGAAAGGTGAAATCGTAAGAGAATTTGCCGAAATAGGCGAATGCGACGTTCACAATCACGGTCTTTATGTAAGATTCATGCCCGATCCGGAAATATTCACAGAAACAACTGAATTCGACTACGACGTACTGCTCTCACGTATGCGTGAGCAGGCATTCCTTAATGCCGGAATCACGATCGTAATTACCGATGCAAGAGGCGATGAGCTGATTACTAATGAACTCAGGTACGAGGGCGGCGTTTCAAGCTTTGTTGAATATCTTAACTCGATTAAACACTGCAATGTGCTCCACAAGCTCATTTACATGAAATCCGAGAAAGAAAATGCAACAGCCGAAATAGCACTTCAGTACAATGACGGATACACTGAAACAGTCATGACATTCGCTAACAACATAAACACAGTTGACGGCGGTACTCATGAAACCGGTTTCAAGATTGCTCTGGCTAAGGTCATAAATGACTATGCAAGAACAAAAGGATTCCTTAAAGACAACGAAAAGCCTCTGTCAGGCGAAGATGTAAGAGAAGGAATCACCGCTGTTGTTTCAGTCAAGCTCACAGATGCTCAGTTTGAAGGTCAGACAAAGACAAAACTCGGAAATTCGGACATGAGCCAGTTTGTAAACAAACTCGTTACAAACAAACTAAGCGAATTCTTTGAAGAGAACCCGAGTTCAGCTAAAGCCATTGTTGAAAAGGCAACTGCTGCAAGAGCTGCAAGAGAAGCAGCCAGAAAAGCAAGGGAACTCACAAGAAGAAAGAGTGCTCTTGACGGCGGCGGACTCCCGGGAAAACTTTCTGACTGCTATGAAAAGAACGCAGAACTCTCTGAGCTCTATCTGGTAGAGGGTAACTCAGCCGGCGGTTCAGCAAAAGACGGAAGAGACAGCCGTTTCCAGGCAATCCTTCCTATGAGAGGTAAAGTTCTCAACGTAGAGAAGTCCAGAATAGATAAAGTTTACTCAAATACTCAGCTGACGCCTATTATTCAGGCGCTCGGATGCGGTATAGGAGAAGATTTCGATATAAACAAACTCCGCTACGGCAAGGTTATTATCATGGCCGATGCCGATGTCGACGGTGCTCACATTCAGATACTTCTTCTCACATTCTTCTTCAGACATATGCGTGAACTCATAGATCAAGGTCACATATATCTTGCAAGACCTCCGCTTTTCAAAGTATCCAGAGGCAAGAACACAAGATATGCTTTCTCTGATGAAGAAAGAGATAAATATCTTCTCGAACTCGGTCAGGGTGCTGTAGCAGAGAGATATAAAGGTCTTGGTGAAATGGACCCCGAACAGCTCTGGGAAACAACAATGGATCCAGAGACAAGAACACTATTAAAAGTTAATATTGAAGATGCAGTCAAATGCGATGAAATATTCTCACTCCTCATGGGCGACCAGGTCGAACCGAGAAGAGAATACATTCAGAAGAATGCAAAATATGCAGTTGATCTCGACGTATAAGGAAAGGAGGCGTACATATTATGGCAAATAATGAAAGAGACGACAGAAGTGTCTCTTATGAGAACCAGGTAATAGTCGATGTACCTATGGGCAGACGTGTTCAACAGTCATTTATTGAATACGCAATGTCAGTTATAGTATCAAGAGCGCTTCCGGACGTCAGAGATGGTTTAAAACCGGTTCACAGAAGAATTCTCTATGCTATGTATGAAGACAAACTTACATACGACAAGCCTTTCTGTAAATCAGCTGCAACAGTCGGTAACGTGCTTGGTAGATATCACCCGCACGGCGATGCATCTGTTTATGATGCAATGGTAAGATTAGCTCAGACATTCTCGATGAGATACCCTCTCATTGATGGTCACGGAAACTTCGGTAACGTAGACGGAGACGGTGCAGCTGCATACCGTTACACAGAAGCCAGAATGAGCAAACTCGCAAACGAAATGCTCACTGACCTGGATAAAAACGTAGTAGATTTCACACCTAACTTCGACAACAGACTTAAAGAGCCCGTAGTTCTTCCTTCAAGATTCCCGAATGTTCTCGTAAATGGTTCAGTGGGAATTGCTGTCGGCATGGCTACAAATATTCCTCCTCACAATCTCGGAGAAGTAATCGACGGAACAATCTATTTAATGGATAATCCAGATGCTTCTGTTGCAGATTTAATGCAGTATATAAAGGGTCCGGACTTTCCGACAAAGGCTATGATTTGCGGTACTTCCGGTATATACAATGCTTACAGCACAGGCCACGGAAAAGTTATAGTAAGAGCAAGAGCTACAGTTGATGACGAACATCACAACATCGTCATTACTGAAATTCCTTACATGGTCAACAAAAGCATGCTCGTTGAGTCAATTGCAAATCTTGCAAAGGACAAACGTGTCGAAGGAATTACAGCCCTGAGAGACGAATCCGGAAAAGCCGGAATGAGAATCGTAATTGAGTTCAGACACGATGCAAACGGCGAAGTCATTCTTAACCAGCTGTACAAATATACACAGCTCCAGGACACCTGCGGTGTCAACATGATTGCTCTTGTAAACGGCGAACCGAAGCTCCTCGGACTTAAAGAAATCCTCACTCATTACATAAACTTCCAGGAAGAAGTAATAAAGAGAAGAACACAGTTCGATCTGGACAAGACACTAGCCAGAGTACATATACTCGAAGGCCAGAAGATTGCTCTGGACAACATCGAAGAAGTTATCAAGACAATCAGAGCAGCTAACTCCATCACAGATGCAAGAGATGCTCTCGTTGCAAAATTCGGTCTTACGGAAGCACAGGCTCAGGCCATAGTTGATATGACCCTCGGCAAGCTCGCAGGACTCGAAAGAATCAAAATCGAGACTGAACTGAAAGAAAAGAACGAATACATTGATTACTTGAGAGGACTTCTCGAAGACGATGCCAAGATCAGAGAAGTTATCAAGAAAGAAATGCTCGAAATAAAAGAAAAATACTCTGATGACAGAAGAACTGAAATTGTCGGTGCTATAGATAACATCGTTGATGAAGATCTTATCGACAGACACGAATGCGTCATCACACTCACAGAGGGCGGATACATCAAAAATATACCTGCTACTGAGTATGTTGCACAGCACAGAGGCGGTCAGGGAAGCATCGGTATAAAGACAAAAGAGGAAGACAATGTCAAGGACATGATTATTGCCCATTCTCACGCATACCTGCTTCTGTTTACCAACCTCGGTAGAGTATACATGAAGAAGACTTGGCAGATACCGGAGTCTTCAAGAACAGCAAAGGGAACAAACCTCGTCAATGTAATTGATCTCAACGAAGGTGAAACTGTTACTTCAATAATAGCAATCCCGAACTTTGACGATGAAGATTACTTCGTAATGGTTACAAAGCACGGTGTCATCAAACGTGCCAACATCAAGGATTACGAGTATCAGAGAAAAGGCGGTAAGATTGCCATCAACCTCGACGAAGGCGATGAACTTCTCTTTGTTAAACATACTACAGGTAATAACGAACTTATCGTTGCAACAAGAAACGGTAAGGCCGTAAGATTCAACGAAAACGAAGCCAGAGTTCTCGGCAGAACCGCAAGAGGCGTAAGAGCCATCAAACTCAAAGGCGATGACGTAGTAGTCGGAACGACAATAGTCGAAGAAGGAAAGAAACTCTTCACTCTGACAGAACTCGGTTACGGCAAGCGCAACAACTTCGAAGGATTCACAGCTCACTCACGTGGCACATGCGGTGTAAACTGTCACAGCATTACTGAAAAGACAGGTAAACTTGCAGGAATCGCAACAGTATCTGACGACGACGATGCTCTCATCATAAGCGACCAGGGTATAGTAATCCGTATGCACATTGCTGACGTTCCTGTCTACACAGGCAAGGCAACAGGCGGCGTTATTATCATGAGAGTCAAAGAAGGCGAAAAGATCGTTAACTTCACAATTGCAAAATCAGCAGAAGAGGAAGAAAAGGAAATAATGGAAGCTGAAGCAAACGACGAAAAGAAAGTAGCTCACTCAGAATCCGAAACTCCCGCTCCGCAGTCTTTTGACGAAGATTAAAATACGAAAGGATTAGTCATATGGCAACAGCAAAAAAGAAAAATGAGACTGTTCCGGTAAGCTCGGACGAAAAGAAAAAGGCTTTGGCCACAGCACTTGCCCAGATTGAAAAGAATTACGGCAAAGGCACAATCATGAAACTCGGCGAAAACACACACATGAACGTTGAAGCTATACCGACGGGTTCAGTTACCCTTGATATGGCTCTCGGAATCGGCGGTGTTCCTCGCGGTAGAATTATAGAAATATTCGGACCTGAATCATCCGGTAAAACAACAGTTGCTCTTCACATTGCAGCTGAAGTACAGAAAATTGGCGGAAATGCAGCATTTATAGATGCAGAGCATGCTCTGGACCCTGTATATGCAAAAGCACTCGGTGTAGACATAGATAACCTTCTTGTCTCACAGCCTGATTCAGGTGAACAGGCACTCGAAATTACGGAAGAACTCGTAAGATCAGGTGCAGTTGATGCAGTAGTGGTTGACTCAGTTGCCGCTCTCGTTCCCCAGCAGGAAATAGACGGTGTGATGGGTGCTTCTCACGTAGGTCTTCAGGCCAGACTTATGTCACAGGCTTTAAGAAAACTTTCCGGAATCATAGGAAAGACAAACTGTGTCGTTATTTTCATCAACCAGCTCCGTGAAAAAGTCGGAATCATGTACGGAAACCCTGAGACAACTCCGGGCGGAAGAGCTCTGAAGTTCTATTCATCCGTAAGAATTGATGTCAGAAAGACAGACAACCTTAAGAAGGGTTCAGATGTATACGGAAGCCACGTAAAGGCTAAAGTTGTAAAGAATAAAGTAGCTCCGCCTTTCAAAGTAGCTGAATTTGATATCATCTACGGAAAAGGTATTTCAAAGACAAGCGAAATTCTTGAACTCGGTGTTGAACTCGGAGTTATCAAGAAGAGCGGATCATTCTTCTTCTACAATGACAAAAAACTCGGTCAGGGTAAAGAGAACGCAATCAGCTACATCGGTTCTGACAGCGCACTCTGCGAAGAACTTGAAAAACTCATCAAATCCAAGAGCGATGATCTTGATTTGACAGTAAATCAGAACTTCTCAAT
>JAILLB010000042.1 GCA_024693345.1 Clostridiales bacterium | reverse complement strand
CCTTCGCTTGTCATCTCAGGAATCATTTCTTCAGCAACTACATATATCATGCAGCCTGCAGCAAATGCAAGTGCCCACGGCATAATTCCCTGAATCTGCATTGCCAGAAACAGTCCCAAAACTCCTGCAACAGGTTCAACTGCACCTGACATCATTCCGAACAGGAATGCTTTCTTTGACGAACCCGTTTCAGCCTTTACAGGCAGAGAAACAATGGCTCCTTCAGGTATATTCTGAATGCCTATACCAATTGCAAGAAGAAGTGCTCCGAGGAGTGCTGCGTGATTGTTTTCCATCGACAAGGCAACGCCGAATGCAATTCCGACAGAAAGACCTTCCGGAACATTGTGTATGGTTACTGCCAGAAACATCTTTCCTGTCCTGGATAGTTTTTTAGACGGCATTCCCTCTTCTTTTTCACCTATGTGCAGATGAGGGACCACCTTGTCTATTCCCCACAGAAATCCTGCGCCCAGAATGACGGATATGGCCACAACAGACCAGCTAGGCATATATGTGACTTCCGATTCCAGTGCTGGCTTTATAAGGGAAAAGAACGAAGCGGAAAACATGACGCCTGCTGCAAATCCCGTAAACAGTTTGGTAAGTTTAGGAGATATTTCTTTTTTCCTTATGAAGAATACAAGCAAAGCACCTAAAGTTGTGCACGCAAATATGAGGGATACACCCAGTGTCGGGTAAAGAATATGTTCCATAAATCAGTTCCAGCCAAGTAGTTTTTTGACTGCCTCTTCTCTTCTGTATGATACCATTCTGTATCCGGTAGGGTCAAGAACTTTATGGAAATCTTCTTCGGAAATGTCCTGTTCTGCTATGACGACAAGTTCTTTGCTTGAACGCGTAGCTTTCGCCTTTTTTACTTTGATATTGTTGAAGATTGCATCCTGCACATGTGCTTCACACATGCTGCAGCTCATGCCTTCTATGCCTATGACATATTTGTTCAAACCTATTTCACTCCCCTCAGAAGCATGGAGCTCTGGAGCATCAGTTTTTTTGCTTCTTTTTTGTCCTTAAAGAATACTCCGTCGGTAGTATCGATCAGTTCCACTTCCTGATACCCCATATCTTTGAGCTTCTTTACAAATTTTTCCATGTCGCCGTATTTACTATACGAAAAAATATCGTGGATTGCAAATCTTCCGCCCTTTTTCAGTGTTCTGAGCGTCTCGAGCAGAATTGACTGCCTGTCTGAAGAAGGAATGTTGTGGTACACGTAATTCGAAACTATGCCGTCAAAACTCTCATCTTCAAACGGGAGATTCAATGCATCTCCTTTTACAAAAGTCGTATTTGTAACGCCTTCGAGTCTTGCATTGTCTTCGCATCTCTTTTTGCTGAAAGTTGCATATTCTTTTCCCCATCTGTCAACTCCGGTAATCCGAGCTCCGGGATTCTGTTTTGCGAGTGCAATGGCCAGTGCCCCGCTGCCGCATCCGACATCGAGTCCCTTTTCGCCTTCAGACAGTTTAACGTAGCTCACTGTCCCTTCTGCAACGGTTTTCATCAGGTGATACTCCCCGTCATAATCGAATACATTTCTCATCTTGTGGAAAAGAACCGCCATGTACAGAAGGAAGGCTCCTCCGACAAGGCACACTCCAAACGGAATGTATGCATATGGGCTGACGATCAATGCAAATATGAGGCTGACAACAGCTCCTGCAAGCACTATACCGCTTCCCAGATACAATAACACCACCATATATTTAGGCATCCAGTTTTGGTAATCAGGTTTCATTATACACTTCTGCTCCTTTCGAATTGTTCGTCTTTTGCATATCTTGTGAACTTGAAGTCACATTTATCATTGCCGCGGCAGATTGTTCCGGTACGCGCAAAATCCGTTCTTTCGAGTTCTCCGTAGACGATTATATCATTGTGGCAAAACTTGGGCCCGAACCGCTCGAATCCGTATTTTTTGAATATCTGCTGGTAAATACAGCTGTTGCATTCGAACTTGAATTCGTTTTTGTTCGGATTGTCCTTGTACCATGTGTATTTCCAACCGTACCCGCTTCCCATTTTAAATCCCATGGGGACTATCTTTTTTATGACGGACCAGAACCAGTTCTTCTTTGACAGTTTCTGAAACTTTTCTCTCTGTGTCTGCATGTAGGCATACATTGTTTCAAATACTGTGTTTTCAGCCTCATCAGGTTCCACTTTGGCCTCGACCAGTGTTGAATACAGCGCCATTGAAGTGAAGATGTTACAGAGGTGCTGGTAATTGCCTTTGTCGCAATACTCGGCATTCTCTTTTATGAACAAATCCACTTTGCCTGCAACTTTTGTTCTCTGCTCACTGCTCATTGTCTCAAGATACCTTATGAATCTTGACGACTCGGCCATCTTTTCGCCTATATACTTTTTTGCCACAATAACCTCCGTTCTTAGGCCTGGATATCAGATCTTCCAGCCGACAGCTTCTTTTCTCTCGGAAATGAATCTTCTGTAGATTCCGTCTTCCTTCATCAGTTCGTCATGTGTGCCTGACTCAACAATCTTTCCTTCGTCAACAACGAATATGTTGTCGCAGTTCTTGACTGTCTTGAGTCTGTGGGCAATCATGATGACTGTCTTGTCCTTTGTCAAAGCATCTATAGCCTTCATCAGCTTTTCTTCGTTTTCAGGATCCACATTTGCGGTAGCTTCGTCAAGAATAACTATCTTGGAATCTTTCAGTATTGCTCTTGCGATGGACAGTCTCTGCATTTCACCGCCCGAAAGTGTTGATCCTCCTTCGCCTATGACGGTGTTTATTCCGTCGGGCAGATCCTTTACGAATTCACAGCATGAAAGTTTCAGAGCCTTCTCTATTTCTTCTTCAGTTGCATCTTCCTTGGCCATTCTCAGGTTGTTCAGTATTGTGTCGTTGAAAAGATATACGTTCTGGAATACAAATGTGAAGTTCTCCATCAGTGAATCGATGTTGTAGTCCTTGACGTTTTTGCCGTCAAGCAGCACTTCTCCGTCCTGAACGTCCCAGAACCTTGCCATCAGGTGACACAAAGTGGTTTTACCGGATCCCGACGGGCCTACAAATGCAACTTTGGTGTTTCCCTTTATCTTCAGTGACACGTCGTCTATTATCTTCTTTTTGTCGTATGAGAATGAGACGTTCTTGAATTCAATGTCCGAAGATTTTGTCTTGTAGTCTTCACCGGAAATGTTCATTGTCTCAATGGACATTATCTCATTTCCCTTTTCCACGCATCTCTCTATTATCTTTGACAGAGCGTTGAACGCACCCATTGCGTCAAGACTTGAGTAAATGATGTAGCTTGCAATGATGACCGTCATGGTCGTTGCCAGGTCATTGTTTCCGCTTATGAAGAGGATTATGGCGACGATTGTCATGCACACCCCTATAAGCCTCGTTATATATGTCTGAACGGTCTGGACAGGTATCATCTTGAGTTCAACATCAGTATAGAGCTTTGTACCCTTCTCATTTGCCTCATTGAATCTCTTTGAGTACTTTCCGAACAGGTTGTACGACTTTATCTCAGAAATACCGAGCACGTAGTCAAGTGTTGCGGAAATGACTGCAAGATCCGCCTTTTCTTTCTGCGGAGCAAATTTCTTGCCCATGTGTTTTATCCATTCATTGAACAGAAGGAACGCTATTACTCCTCCGAGTGCGACAAGTGCTATTCTGTAGTCAAAGAAGAACAGTGAGCCAACGACTATGAGAGTGTTAATGAGGCCTGTTGTAACTAGCATTACGACTCTTGTGGCAATGTCTGCAAGTTGTTCCATCGTGTTTGTTGTGACAGATGTGATGTACGCAAGTGAATTGTTGTTGAAATATCCCATCGGAACATATCTCAGATGTTCAGCTATCTCAATTCTCTTTTCTGCAGCTGTCGAATATCCGCCGTCGACCTGAAGCATCGATGATGCATATCTGAAAACTGCGGAAAGACAGACAGGTATGAGCATTATGAGGAAGGCATTGAGGACTACCTGAAGATCAAACGTTCCTCCGAATATGTTTTCAAACAGATACCATATTGCAGGAAGTTTTGCTGCTTCGCAGAGTCCCATAAGGACAGTAAGTACGATTGCACCGTAAAACTGTCTTCTTCTCTTGGGCGAACAGAACTTAAAGAATACCATCAGCATTTTAATCATTGTAGTCACCGTCCCTTCCCTCGATGTGTGACAGCCACATGTTCTTGTAGAGTTCCGACTTGTTCAGAAGTTCCTCATGTTTTCCGTGAGCTTCTATTCTTCCGTCGTTTACAAGTATTATGTCGTCACTGTTTATAATGGTTGAAAGCCTGTGTGCTATTACAATGACTGTCTTGTCTTTTACAAGGCTCGACAGAGCTTTCTGGATTATAGCCTCGTTTTCGGGATCCGTATATGCCGTCGCTTCATCCAGTATGACGATCTTTGAGTCTTTCATCATTGCCCTGGCAATTGAAATTCTCTGACGTTCGCCTCCGGAGATGTGAGAACCGGCATCGCCCACAATTGTGTCATATCCGTTTTCAAGGTTCATTATGAAATCGTGAACGCCGCATTTTTTGCAGACTTCCATGACTTCTTCATCTGTTGCACTCAGATTTCCCATTCTTATGTTCTCCATGATGGATACATTGAACAGGTAGTTGCTCTGGGATACATATGAGACCATTTTGTTGTAGTCTTCAAGCGCGAGATCCTTTATGTTGACTCCTCCTATGTATATGTTTCCTTCATTCGGGTCCCAAAGTGATGCAATGAGTTTTGCAATCGTGGATTTTCCTGCCCCTGAAGGTCCTACAAGTGCAACGCTTGATCCGGGCTTTATTTCAAGATTTATGTTGTGAAGTACTTCTTTGTCGCTGTATCCGAATGATACATCTTTCAATGAAACACCTGAGTCGGCAGGCAGTACAGTGGATACTGACGGCCTGTCAAGTCTCTTTATTGACACTATTTCATCAATTTCAGAGAAAATTGTCTGAGCCTTGCGGATGTCGTCAAGGTATCCCATTGAGCTTATGAGGGGCGTAATAAGACCGATTGACATAACAATTGAGATAATGAATATGTTAAGTGTTATTACGTTGTTGAAATACAGAATGGCACCCAATGGCAGAATGGCGAGCAGCGTGTACGGAGCAACCGACATTGCAATGCTGAACGCAATATTGCAGTTTCTCTGCCACTCAACAAAGCATTCCGAACCCTCTATAGCGGCCTTTTTGAATTTCTCGTAAGATACTTCACTCTTTCCGAACGCCTTGATGACTTCGATTCCGTTGATGTATTCAACCGCCGTGTCATTCAGTATCTTCGTCTTGGCAATCGTGTTGTTGTAGTATTTGGAATAACCTATTCCCATAGTGAGGTATGCGACCATTCCTATGACAAAAGGTATAATGGCTATGAGTCCCATCTGCCAGCAGATTACCGTGAGATAAATAAGCGTCAGAAGAAATCCTATGATGTTTCCGGAAAACTCCGGTATTACGTGTGCGAGTGTGTTTTCAGTTGAATCTATTCTCTCGCACAGTGTGTTTTTGAGTGAGCCAGAGTTGTGTCTTTTCACATCTCCGAGTGAAGCAAATGCGAGTGAATCGATTGCTCTTTTTCTCACCCATTTTATTGTCTGGTAAGCTGCAATGTGCGACAGAGACGTCGATGCTATGTGGAATACTCCTTTTGAAAGGAACAGCACAAGCAGCAGTATGATGTCTGTCGTGTAATCATTAAAGTCCGTGACGCCTGCCACCAGTTTGTTGATTATGTCTGCGATGAAATAGAATGGCACTATACCTGAAACAACAGATATGAGTGACGTGATTATACTGAATGTATAATACTTTTTCTTGTCACCTGCATAATCAAAAAGTATGGACATTAAACCTCTGTTTTTCATATCGTTTCCTTAATCCTCCGTTTCTATTCAGGAACTTTCAAAGATTCGACCATATCTATTTTCTTGTTTTTCTTTGACACCATCCATGAGACAAACAGCGATACACCGAATACCAGAACAACCGGTATTACGAATGTCATCCATCCGAATATGACCTTCATCTCATACTCCGACGCAAGCGCCTTTGTCAGTATTGAAGTTATCCATATGCCTGTCGGGAAGCCGAGAATAATACCTGCAACGGTCAGCCATATGTTCTGCGTAATGAGCAGATTTCCTATCTTTTTGTCTTTGAATCCGACAACTTTCAGAGTGGACAGTTCCCTGTACCTCTCGAAATATGACATGGTTCCGAGGTTGTACAGAACTACGATTCCCAGTATGATTGAGAGCACTATGAGAGCACCGATCATTGTGTACATGACACTCATGAAGCTGTCAAATGACTTGATTACGTCCGCTCTGCTCTTAATTACGGAATAGTTTTCGGAATATTCTCCGTTCTGTAGTTCATCAATGGATTTTTCACTGTACAGTTTTCCTATCCTGTATTCGACTCCGGACTCAATGGCATATTTTTCCGTCATCACAATTCCCTTGGTCAGGGTTCTGAGTGTTCCGGCAATCTTAAATTCGTATTTTTTATCACTTCCGTACAGTGAAACCGTTATTTTGTCCCCTGTTTTGAGATTGTTCTCTTCTATGAGCCTCTGACCGAGATATATTCCGTCATCAGTCAGTTTTACGAATTCCATGTCTTCGTCCAAAAATCTCACGTAATCGTGCCCGACGCTGTATATGTCCATGGATATGCCTTCGTCGTTGAACGAAACTGCTGAAGTGGATGAATAGTCGCAATTCAGATAATCTATAATCTCAGTCGCCTTTTCGTTTGTCGTGTCATCTTTAAGAGCAATCTGCGACTCATAATTCATTGATCCGTAATAGAACTTGTTAACAAAACCAACCATCGAATCCATCATAAGGAATGATGCAACGAGAAGAATCATGCATCCGAAAACTCCGAACAGTGTCATGAAGCTTCTGGCCTTGTGTCTGAACAGATCCCTGAGATTCCACTTTGTTGCAAATTTCAGTTTTCTCCATGCCTTCGAGTCCTCAATACTCAGCCTCTTCATTGCTTTCGGAGTATAAGGCTTGAGAGAATCCGCAGCATTTCCCCTGAGCATGTTCTTGGCTGAAATGTAGGATATGAGGGTCATCAGTGCTATTATGCATGCTATGACAAGATAGCTCCACCACGGAATGTATATTGCCCATGATGGCAGATCGAAATATGTGCCCATGGAACCATCCGGATTGAATATGAACCAGGCAACAAAATATCCGAGACCTATTCCCAGCAGTGACCCGACAATTCCTATGAACAGACCGAACAGTGTGTAGTGCTTTGTTATCTTTGCGTCTCTGAATCCCAGAGCCTTGAGTGTGCCTATCTGGGTCTTTTCGTTGATTGTGAGCCTCTGCATCGTAGTTGCCATTATGAGGACGGCAATTCCGAGGAATATGACGGGGAGAATGGAAGCCATTGTCTTGCCTTCATTCGCTTCGCCCTGAGCTTCTCCGTAGGACACAACTTCCTCTTTTGTCAGGACCAGATTTGTCTTGCCTAGAGCATCGTTTGCTTTATCTATGAATTCCTTTTTATCCAGGTCTGATATTACATGTATCTCCGTATAGAACTCAAATCCGAGCTTTTCTTTCAGCATTGCAGGTGAGATGTACACATATCCGTATTTCTCGTAATCAGGCATCATCTGGTTCTCATCCGGAACGCAGATGAGGTATTCGCTTGATTTCACAAGGCCTTTTATTGTACCGGTAATGGACAATCTGCCGTATTTCAGTGTTATTTCATCACCCTGTCTGTAGCCGTTCTTTTCAGCGTACAGATCGCTTATCCAGACGCCGTCTTTTGACGTTTTGTCGTATTCGTCTCCGCTTGTTACCATAAATCCGGAAACATCAATATCCGTGGTGACGGTCAGTGCGACGACATCGTTGTCTTTTGATTCATTTGTTTTAATGGATAAGAATCTCGAGATTTTATCCACCCCTTCAATTGAGGAGATTTTATCTGAATCTTCCGCCTTGTAGCCGTATTCGCTCACCAGTCTGTAATCAGCAAAACCGGTTGCATCATAGAAGGCAAATGTATCTCTTTCTATGGAATACCACTCACCCTGGAAGCCGACAAAAACTCCTACACCTAGCATTACCATCAGTATCATGGAGATGAACTGAGCCTTGTAATGCCATATTGTTCTCAATAACTTCCGAAACAGCATATTACCAGTCCACCTCTTCGACAGATAAAGGTTTATCCTGATCTATGATCTCTCTGATGTGACCGGATTTGACACGTATTATCTGATCCGCCATCTTCGCAATGTTCTGGTTGTGTGTCACAATTATTATTGTCTTGTTGTAGTTTCTGGCCATGTTCAGAAGTACTTTCAGAACAACTGCGCCCGTCTCACTGTCAAGAGCTCCCGTAGGTTCGTCGCACAACAGAATCTTAGGGTTCTTTGCCAAAGCTCTTGCAATGGACACTCTCTGCTGTTCGCCTCCGGAAAGTTCTGACGGAAACTTGTCTATGTGGTCAATAAGACCGACTTCGTTCAGCATGTCTTTTACCGAGAGCGGATTCTTCACTATCTCTTTGACAAGTGCAATGTTCTCATAAACCGTCAATGTTGGAATCAGGTTATATGACTGGAAAACAAAACCGATTGTCTGTGCTCTGTAGTCAGCCAGTTCGTTGCCGTTCAGATTTGCAATATCTCTGCCCTCAACAAGTATTTTCCCGCTTGTCGGTGAATCAAGACCTCCGAGCAGATTCAGCAAAGTGGACTTTCCGGCACCTGACGGTCCGAGAATAACAATAAACTTCCCTTCCTCTATATTTAAGTCAATTCCGTCCAGAGCCTTCTGCTCATGATCTCCTACTTTATAGACTCGACTGACATTCCGGAATTCAATTAAACTCATATATATATTTCATTCCTTTCATCTTATGTAACCCGTTTTGGGTTAGCGTATGCTAACTATAGTTAGCAGTTGCTAACCATAGTATCACAAAGAATGGAATTTGTCTATAGGTTTTTGCGTTTTTTGCAGAAAAAATAAAAAAGAAAATCCGTGGATGTTATCTTTTATGATAAAAAAATTTCAAACAGGCACACAAAAAAGAGCCGCAAAAATGCGGCCCCAGTATGAAATATCTATGCCTTCTGAACTTTGGCGAGTAGCCTTGCTTTTTCCTGGCGTGCATGCTCCAGACCGGTATCTTCCGTGAAGCCCCACTCATTTTCCAGCAGGTCGATGATGCGGTCATAAGTCTCGGCTGCTTTCCTGTACTCGCCTATGATCTCATAGATATCTGCGATACCCATAAGTTCGTCAGTAAAGCGTGGCCTGCGTGTCTCTTTTTCGAAAGACTGCTCATAGAGTTCGATCGCTTTTGCATAATTACATTTTTTCGCATAATACTGCGCGGCTTCAAACAGGCAAACACAGTCTTCCGGATGCGTAGATACCAGATCCTCGATGTTCCCGTCAGCAGTCTTTTCGTCGAAGCGGGCGAGCGCTATATGTGCCCTGTAGACCTGAACCATGACGGGTCTCGCGTCAGGAAGCCCGGCAGCCCGCTCCAGATAGTTTTCAGCTTCGTCCGCGCGGTGATCAGCGAGCAGGTTGTCAATCAGGTAGAGATACGGCAGGCGGACGTCAGGGTTCTCTTCAACGATGCCTTGCCAGAATTCGATTGCTTTGGTATGATTGGCCATGTTCCAGTCCCATGCGGCATGACCTTCTGCCCTGTCCAAAACCCATTGACAGTCTTTTTCGCCCGGTGCCATCCGAATGACATCTTTCGCATAACCGGCTGCTTTCTTTGCATTTGAGTTCATGCGGTGCCAGTAGAGATAAGCGAGGATACTGGTTGCCCGCTGTTTATTCTGCGCATCGCCAAGCTGTGTCTTCAGAAAATCCTCGTATTCCCTGAACAGATCCAGCGGCAGTTCCTCGTTTATGTCCAGACTGTTCTCAATGCGGTTCAGGTGCTGTTCGCTGCTTAAGTCAAAAAGATCGTCGATACTGATACCAAAGATTTCTGCGAGAAGCGGAAGTGTGGTGATATCCGGCATCGATGCGGCGTTTTCCCATTTTGACACTGACTGCGCCCCGATGCCCAGCTTATCGGCAAGTTGTTCCTGTGTTAGGCCCGCTTTATATCTAAGCTGTCTGATCTTTTTTCCCAATTCCATATATTGTCCTCCGTGGTGAGTAGCTGTTTTGTGATCACGTCTTTATTTTACGGAAACGTCAGCATGTATTCAATAGCGCAGTTTTCAAGTCAATTCGCCTGATGGTTGAATTGTATTCTCCATTTTCATGATGACAAATTCTCAAAAGGCGACAAAAAGGAGCAGGCGAACCTGCTCCAATTTTTTGTATATATACTATTTTTCTTCTATTGTTTCTTCACTCTTCTGCTTCCTTCTGCTCACGCTTTTTCATGGCAGCAAACCACCAGCAGGATATACCGAACACAGCTATGTATGCTGCGGGCGGGAAAAAGAACCCGAGTGTTGCTGACAACAGATACACGGCCAGACTGACAACAATCCTGACATTCGGTTTGGTA
>JAILLB010000018.1 GCA_024693345.1 Clostridiales bacterium | reverse complement strand
GAAGATGACAGGGGAATATTTGTGTACAGGCCCAGCGGTGAGATTGGAAGAATTGAAGAGCCTGCGTGGGTCATTCTCCCGGACGGAAGACTGTTTTGTTCCATGAGAACAAATCTGGGAACAGTGTTTTATTCATTTTCTTCGGATGGCGGAAAGAGCTGGAATACACCGAGAGTACTTTATTTTGATGATCACACTCCTTTTACACATCCGATTTCGCCATGTCCAATTTATGACCTTGGAGAAGGGAGATACGTTCAGTTCTACCATAATGCCAATAACCCACTCAAGCCGTATCTGCCGAGAAATGTGGTATATAAGGCCATAGGGTATTTCGACAAGGATGGTTTCCAGCCTATCAGGTTCAAAAAGGAAGACTGTGAATTGTATATGAATCTAGACGAGGAAGCTGACGGATTCGGAACAGACAAGCAGGTTGCAATATACGGAACAATGACACACCAGAACGGAAAAAACATCCTCTGGTATCCCGACAGGAAATTCTTCCTTCTCGGAAGGGACATCAAGTAAAACAATTCTGTTGTGCATTGACGAAAAATCGTATATAATAAAATCATCAAATTGCGCAAGCAAAGGAGATAACTAATATGGCAAAATCAAAGAAAGATTATTTTGGTCTTCCTTGGATAGTCAGTTTGATTCTGGCTATCATCCCAATCACTTCCTGGCTATTTGGATTCATAATCAGATTCCGGGAGGGCAAAATTGTTGCTGGACTCATTAGACTGATTTTCGGATTCACAGTTGTTTGGCTTCTCGATCTGATTTTCATGATTTTCGGCCACAAGATTTGCAGATTGATCAATTGCTGATTAGATTTTAAACACAAAAATGACTGTTCACCGAACAGTCATTTTTGTATGCCAATTTCATAAGTAAACTCTGGTTTCATTCGACTTTGACAATTTTATGCGGATTGTCTTTTCAAATGGCGCAAAATCCGTTGCATATAGGACAAATGCGCCTTCGATTGGGCTCAGGGATCCTCTCATGTCTGTCGTGTACAGATGCTTGCAGAACATTCCGGATATTTCCATGACGGTTCCCTGAATGCTCTCCAGTCTCACTGTATCTCCTCTTGAAAATGCGTTGGCTCCTGCCTTTGTGATCATCACCGCATTGCCTATTTCGCATCTGAGTCCTTCGTCAAGGAACATTTCAATTTTGGTTGGAACTTTGTCACATCCGCTCAAAGAAAATGTGAGACGGACTTCGTCATTTTCGAATACTGCTTCAACAGACATTCTGTAATCTATTTCCTGTATGGGTTTTCTCTTTGAATAGTCTATTGTCCAGTAGTGTCTTGTAGAAACTCCGTCGGGATTGTCCAGTGGAAGTTTGTAGTCAGCATGAGCGACCATTGTCATTCTGTAGCCTTTTTCAGTCTTTTCCATTTTTTCGGGTACGAACTGCGCAATTGCAAAGAACGAAGAACACATTCTCATTCGCATGTTAATACCGGCGGATTCTATATGGAAGAACGAAGGATTGTTTGCAAGCAAAGAATATGTTGCAAGAGCAGTCTTTTTTCTGACTATGTTTGAGTCGGGCAGATAATGCTCAAATGTCTTAGGAAGAGGATCCTTGATATACTCAAATTCCCAGTCTATCAATTCAGGGAAGATGATGGAGTAGTAGATCGGAATGTTGATGTATCTTCCTCTTTCTTTTGAATCCTTGTAGATTTTGTAGGCAATGCTCGCAAATCTGCTGTCTTTTGTCAGAAGGCCCGCAACACCATATGGTTCGATGTATTGATCTGCGTAGAAATGTCTGGCCTTGCTGAAAATCTGAACGGTTCCAACTTCTCCCTTGTCTTTTCTTCTTGAGTTTTGAGTAAATACGCTTAAATCGTCATCGATGTAATGAGTCATCAGTTCAAGATTTCTGCACACACAGTCCAGGTATTCTTTGTCCTGCAGCACGTAATAGATATTTAAAAATGCTGTGTCACAGTGAATGTTGTACATGCCTGCGGATCTTTCGGACCACTCTCCGTATTCGTCGCAGTCAATTCCTTCAGCAAGGTATTTTTTTGCCTTTGCAAGCATGGCGTCGGTATACTTATTTCTCTTTGTCTTTGACAAAACATGATATGCAAGCAGAAGGCCGCTTGACTCCACCCAGCGGTGATTCGGGGTATGGAATCCGCCGTTCAGACAGCCCCTTGCAAGGTCTTCTACTAAACAGCACAGTTCGTCAAATACCTGATTCTCATAAGCATCATCCGACAGAGTTTTGAACATGCTGAGTAGGTAATAACACATTCCTTCAAGTGCAAACTGATCTCCTGTTCTGAAATTGGACTGAAACATTGTGTTTGTTCCGTCTTCGTTCAGCTTTGATCTGCATCCCTTGATTCTCTCCGACACCTCCTTCAGAATATCCTGATTTTTGTAGTATCTGCTGTCTTTACAGCAGTATCCCGATAGATTTACATGTATGCTCCAGAGCTCCGGAGATATGTCATAAATCATATCAAAATGCGCGCCTTTTCCGAAGATGGAGCTGCTAGGATCCTTTACCAGAAATCTGTCTGAATAATTGTCCAGTATGTGGTCTATTTTTTCGATGTCATCAAAATACAATTCCTTGAAATTCATGTTCTTTCCTCTTTTGTCAGTCTATGATGTTGTCGTGTATGCTTATTTGTGATGCTGCACTCAGGCTGTCAATTCTTGTATATACAACCTGTCCCGTGGGTTTGCCTCTGAAAGTGTTGTTCCGTATCTCTATATGACCTTCGTCCGTTGGGATGCCTCTCCAGATGAAGATGTGATGTCCCATTGGTTCCGGGTATATTTCTGAATATCTCGGCACAGGCTCATCGTTCAATGCAAAGCCGTAGCCTGCATCAGTGCAGAAGTTGTTTTCAAACAATATGCTTTTTCCTATTCTGTCTCGAATCTCAAAAGCTGCCATGCCGTATTTTTTCATAGAGCAGTTGATGCATGAAATGTTTTCGTGCAGCTCCATATTGGAACTGCCCTGGGTAGTGAAGCATGAGTCGAATATGTTTTTGAATTCGCAGTTTGAAACAGTTACGTTTTTGCCGCCATCCCAGCACTCGACACCATTTCCGTATCGGATTTTTCGAGACAAATCCCAGACGCATCCGCCTATATTTTCGAAGATGCAGTTATTGAAAAGGACGTTTTCGGGTCTTGTTATTCCGAAACCGTGAACGCCCGAATTGAGAATATGAAGACCGTCAAAAACGGTGTTTTTGAAAGCCTGGAGAATGCTTTTTGTTCCGAAGAGTGCAATCTCTATATCTTTGTAAATCAGTCCGGGATTGTCACAGGAATACAGGAACAAATCTGCTGTTTCGAAAGATTCTCTTTTGACTCTTTTTCCGAAAACATTGCTCCACCATTTGCCCTGCGAATTGAGTTCCGAAAAGCTCCATGCAAGTTTCCCAAAATCTTTTCCGTGGTTGAATATGAGGTTGCATGGCTCATCATCGAGGAGCACATCCAGTTTCCAAATGTTCTTTGTGTCAGTCTGTTTCCAGTAGCCACAGCCGGAAAAGTTCTTTGATCCGTAAAAAACCGGAGGCGCACCTTCTCCATACGAGGAATATGTTATAGGGTCACCTTCGAGTGACGGGCTTTTGATTCCCGTTCTGTAAGAGGTCCCTTTTTTAAAAAGTACGGTATCTCCGGGTTGTAATTCAAGATTATCTTGGTTTTTTAGAGGAGAAGTGGGTGTAAGACCATCATTTGAGTCTTTGCCAAGTGTGGCATCAATGTAGTAAATTGCCATGACCATCCTCCTCGGATAATTCTACGCTAATTATATCACAATAATTTATGACCTAACAACATCATTGTCTTTTTCAAATTGAGAAAATGTGGTAAAATGCATTTGAAATTAGCAAACTATGACGCACCAGAACGGAAAGGAAATATCATGAGCGAAAATTCCAAAGTTAAAGTGTGGGAAAAGGTTGTAACGATTCCCACTTATGAAGCAGCCAAACCTGACAGAAATCCTCTGTTCCTTGAAAAGAGGGTATACCAGGGAAGCAGCGGGAAAGTGTATCCGCATCCGGTCATAGACAAAATTTGCGACGAAAAAACAGATAAAGAGTACAAAGCACTTTTTTTGGAAAACGATTATATGCTGATAATGATTCTTCCGCAATTGGGCGGAAGGGTTCAGCGCGCCTTTGATAAGACGAGAAATTATGACTTCGTTTATTACAACAGAGTCATAAAGCCCGCACTTGTAGGACTTGCAGGGCCTTGGATATCCGGAGGAATAGAATTCAATTGGCCTCAGCACCATCGTCCATCCACTTTTGATGAAGTGAACTACTCGTTCAGAACAAATCCTGACGGAAGCGCAACAGTAGTTGTGAGTGAATATGAGAACATGTTTCACACAAAAGGTGAGACAGAATTCACCCTTTATCCGGATAAGGCATATCTTGAACTCAAAAATCACCTGTATAACAGAACTTCTGTGCCGCAGACATTCCTGTGGTGGGCCAACCCCGCAGTGGCAGTCAACAGCAACTACAGAAGCATATTCCCGCCTGATGTAACAGCTGTTATGGATCACGGAAAGAGGGATGTTTCGACATTCCCGATTGCAACGGGCACATACTATAAAGTTGACTACTCGAGAGGAGTAGACATTTCGCGTTATGACAATCTTCCGGTACCGACATCATACATGGCTGCAAAGAGCGATTATGACTTTGTAGGCGGATATGACGAAGGAGTAGGAGCAGGTCTTCTTCACGTTGCCGACCACCACATATCACCCGGCAAAAAACAGTGGACCTGGGGATGCGGAGAGTTTGGAAATGCATGGGATCGAAATTTAACAGATGAAGACGGTCCATACTTTGAACTGATGACAGGCTGCTATACAGATAATCAGCCTGACTTCAGCTATATGGCACCGTTTGAAAGCAAAGACTTCAAGCAGTATTTTATGCCATATCACGACCTTGGACAGGTTCATAACGCTTGCAAGGATTTGTCTTTACATCTTGATGTCGGAGAAGAAATCGTTCTTAAACTGTATTGCTCAGGAACACTCGGAAATTGCAGAGTAAAGATAAACAGACTGTGCGAAAAGGAAATGGATTTTGTCTGTTCAAAGACTTATGAAGTAAGAATCCCGAATAAGGATAAATTGAAATTTGAAGACGTAAAAGTTGAAATAACAAAAGATAACAGACTGCTCCTCAGCTTTGAAGGCAACGTTAAGAAACACCCGATTCCGAGTCCTGCAAAAGCTGCTCCACTTCCGAAAGATTGTAAGACGAATGAGGACTTATACCTTTACGGAACACATGTGGAACAGTATCGCCATGCGACCAGAAGAGCAGAAGACTACTACCTTGAAGGACTAAGGCGCGACAACACCGATATGCGAATAAACAACGCGTACGGCATGCTCCTTTTCAGAAAGGGATTAATCAAAGAAAGTGAACAGTATTTCAGAGCAGCAATAGAAAAAGTGACACGCTCAAATACAAACCCGAGAAGCGGGGAATACTTCTACAATCTCGGTCTTTCTCTGTTTTATCAGGGAAGAAAAGATGAAGCTTATGATGCCTTTTTTAAAGCAGTCTGGAGCGGAGATTCAAAGGCAAGTGCACTCTATTATCTTGCGATGATAGAGGCAAACAGAGGCAACAAGGAAAAAGCTTTATTCTTTGCTGAAGAATCACTTTCATATAACTCCAGAAACTTCAGCGCAATGAATCTTAAAGCACTGCTCACAGGAGAGAAGAGTGAAGCTGTTAAATATGACAGTCTGAACATACTCGCACTGTATATAAACGGAGAAGATATATCAGGGCATATAATCAACTCAAATATGCTGATAGACTTGTCTATTGAACTTGCTGTAGCAGGATTCTTTGACAGAGCAATGGATCTTTTGTCTTATGCCCATGATGATTATCCGATGCTCAACTATTACAGAGCATATTATTCAAAAGACAATTCATATCTGAATAATGCATTTGCAGGAAGTACATATTGCTGTTTCCCTAACAGAATAGAAGACATTGCGGTTCTTGAGTATGCTATAGATAATGACAAGAAAGATTACAAGGCACCATATTATCTAGGCTGCTTGTATTATGACAAAGAATTGCATGAAAAGGCAAAGAGATGTTTCGAATTGTCAATCGAAAGAGGCGCAGATTTTGCTACTCCGTACCGCAACCTTGCATTGTTGACTTATAACGTTGACCATAACCCCGAAAAAGCCCTTAAACTGATGGAAAAGGCTTATTCTCTTGATGAAACGGATGCAAGAATTCTGTACGAACTCGATTTGCTGAAAAAGCGTATGGGAGTCAAGCCCGAAGACCGCAAAGAGTTTTTGGACAAACACATGAAAGAAGTAAACTCCAGGGATGATTTGTACCTTGAATATGTAACTATTCTCAATTTAATCGGCGAATACAAAAAAGCACTTGATTTAATAATGTCCCGCCACTTCCATCCGTGGGAAGGCGGAGAAGGAAAAGTTACAGAGCAGTACATCTTTTCCTGTGTTGCCATGAATACTCCCGAAAAGGCATTTGTTTTACCTGAAAATCTCGGAGAAGGAAAACTATATGGCGCTCAGGAGAACAGACAGAATTATTATTCCGGAATAAAGACCGGAAACAGGGATTTTTTTGAAAAAGCAAGCACCGGATTGAGCGAGCCTGCTTCTGCCATGTATTATAATGACCAACCGCCTGAGACCATATTCTATCAGGGTATGGCTTTGCTGCAACTCGGAAAAACTGAAGAAGCATACAGCAGATTTGACAATTTAATCACATATGCAGACAAACACATGAACGACGAAGGCGCAATAGATTATTTTGCAGTATCCTTGCCGGATTTACTTGTGTTTGATGAGGATCTGACATTGAAGAACAAACTTCACTGTATGTTCATGAAGGCTCTCGGCCTGTATGGAAAAGGAGAAAAAGAAAAGAGCAAATCCCTTTTCAGAGAGGCTCTGAAGATTAATCCAAACACTTTCCAGATTGCCACACACTACAGATTTCTGTTTTGATTAACTTAACGCATGAAACAAAAGAGACCACGCCGCCGTGGTCTCTTTCTCGTAGATTTAATCTTATTTTGTGAAAACAATTTCTTCTGCTGTTGAAACGGTCTGACCTGCAGTTGCAATGTCAATTCTGTAAACCATTGTCAATGTGTTTCCGCTCTCTTCAAAATACATGTCAAATGAAGCAGCTCCTGATGCAGATTCAAGTTCCATCAATTGCTTGACTGAATTCATTGATTCTTCTGTAGGAACGAGTTTTCCGTCTTTCTTTGTGCACTTAACAGTGTTGGTTCCATCTTTTGTGGAAATTGTTACTTCTGTGCCTGAAACGGTTGCTGTTGCACCTTCAAATGTTTCTGTGAGTGCATCTTGTGAGTTCTTTGCCATTTCGGAATAAAGACCTGAAACATCTTTTCCATCAAGCAAAATCTTTACAGAGTTTGATTTGTAGGTGTAAGTTTTCTTTCCTCCGCATGAAACAACTGTCAATGTCATTGCGGCAATGATTACAATTGCAAGCGCAGCAGTAAGAATTCTTTTTGTTGTGTTTTTCATGGTAATTCTCCTTGTGAAAATATACATTTTTTGTTTTTTCAAATTCATCCACGCCAGTTCGGACTGTAGTATCTTACGTCCTTGCCATTGTAGGAAAGTACCTTGATGATTCTGTGATAGTCATCAGGATTTTCGCTCATTTTCAATGTGGATTCTTTATCTCCGAGCCTTGAAACGGCTGCCCATTCAGATATGGCATTTACCCTTGGGTGATAGCAGTCCCACAAGGACAAAGCCTTGACTGAAGAAGAATAGAATTCCTTTGCACAGTGGACATATTCTTCGGGTCTTCTGACGTTTTCCCATGGCAGTTCAGCATAGTAGTCTATGTTGTATTTGTCCGCAATTGCTCTGTACGCTTTCGATCCTTCAACAATCATGTCCGGATTGCTTCCGGTAATGCGGTTTATCATGAGATTGTTCTTTGCTTTTTCTGAATATTTTTCTATGTCAATGTTTCCTTCAGAATCAAGAACATCGTCAACCAGTTCCACCATTTTGAGTTTGGTCTGAATAACTCCGTCAATCAAGCCTTCTTTGGCCAGTCTTTCGAAGTCCAGGCCTTCTTTTTTGCTTGAAAACACGTCATAACAACCTGTCAAGTAAATCTTAAGAGGGTTTTTGCCCGTGCTCTTCGCATAGTCATTAAAAGCTTTCCTTGCCTTTTTGTAGAAATTGGTTATTATATCGCACCTGATTTCAACTAGCCTCGGATCGTCTTCTCTTAGTTTCCTGTAGTCTATTATACCACCAAATTTGTCTTTGAAACGATTTTTTATCGGATTTTCAAATAAAAGGTGAATTCCGCGGGTCCAGATGCACAATACTCCGTCAAAACCTTGCTTTGCACTTTCGAGCATTGCTTTAATCATAAAATCTTGAACTTCTTCGTATCCATATGAGAGAAATTCTATTGTTGTGCCGTCCCTTGCCTGGCACATCTTGTCTTTGTTATCATCGACGAATTGAATATGGAACAGAGGATAGTCAAACGGGAAAGAGAAGTTTGACAGCTGCATTCTGTGACCTGCAAACATCTTTATGCCGTATTTATGAGCATAATCGATTTGTTCTTTGTAAACAAAAAACCTGTTGTTCTTCAGTTCCTTAAACATTACCTCTCTTGGAGCACTGAAATCTTCTCCGTAAATATAATCTTCACCTGGGTGAACGTAATCAACCAAGTCGTTTATTACTTCTTCGCAGATTATACCGACGTCGCTGTCTTTCATTGCGTATATAGGTTTGCAGTAATCATGAGGAGTGTTTGTTATGTCCATGGCGTGAAAGTCACCGTCCATGTGAGCAAACATCGTTCTGGTTGGCTTGTATTCCAGATGAGCTTTTACTTCTTCTTCGCTCATTGGAACGAAGCGGAACCACACAATATTGGCAGGATATTCATAACCCTTATCGGGTTTACTAATTGTTATGTCCTGGCCCGTCATATCTGCACATTTCCACAGAGCCTCCTCAAATAGCTCGGAAGAAGTCCACATTGTGAACGGACGGATTTTGCATGGTTTAACTGTGCTCGGAAATTCGTCAGATGTCAGTTTTAAATCTATATGACTGTATCCTTCAAAAGAATAGGTGATAAGTTCTCCCTGACACACAAATATTCTATACCAACCGGTGAGATTGGGCCTTATTGTCAAGGGTTTTGGGCGAGTTTTTCCAGATGCCACAAGCAAAGTACCTTTTGCTTTGTCGGTTTCATATGAGACATATTTCCATTTGTTCTTTGTCATGTATTCGGAAAGGGATTCCTTCTCGATTACACTTGACTTCAGATCACTGATGTATACTTCTTTTCTTTCATCGACAGTTGACGGCATGGTTTTTTCCTCCGGATTCAGGATTGATTTTGGACTCAGCATGGAGCCTGCCAGGTGTAAATCTTTTCGGGTTTTTCAAATGGAAGAACAAACATTCTTTCGCTTATTGGTTCATTTGTCTGTTTGTGCTTGATTATATTGACCAGCATTTGAACATCGGATATGTCATGAGCATGGAATCCGGGTCTGTAGTACCAGTAGAGATTGTCCGGAACTCCAAGGAAGTCAAAGACTTCTTTGGCTGCGACAGTCGTCTGATAAGAACCGACTGGGTTTGCCCACAAATCGCCTGCTGCTTCTGAAACGAACAAGGTTCTCGGAGCAATCATAGCTTTTAAGAAGTGAGTGTCAAAGGGAAGTTCTGCTTCTTTTTCCGAATACTCTTTCAAGTCAGGACCCATCCAGAAATCAAAATTGTTTAATAAATCTTTCAGTGTTTCGCTTCTGGCTTCTTTTCCGTTCTCATATATACCTTTCATGTGAATGCGATAGCATCCGCATGCGCCTGCACAAGTCTCATTTGGATTTACTATTTGAGCCCTTTCATCAAGAGCACCTGCCAGAGCACATGTCTTGGCTCCTCTTGAGTGACCTGTGAATGTGAGATACCTGTAGTCGACAGGCAAATCCAGTATTTCCAGTGCATCTACGCATCTGGAATATCCCCATGCCCATGCACCGAGTGCACCGAAAGTATATTCCGGATAAAGCTTGAATAAAGCTCCGTTGCCTCGTGTGTCTCTGTAAATGTCATGAGCGAGTTCAGTTCTGTCAAAGAACACCCAGCCAATGCCTTTATTAAGTGCAGAATCGATGTATTCTTTTGACATATGGTATTTCCAGCACTGGTCTCCGGATATAATGAAAGGTGATTTTCCTTCAATGTTCTGAGGCATCAATACATGCATCCTGAAAGACACTTCGTTATTTCTTTTACCGGTGTGAATCAGGTAAGTACCCACATCTTTAGCTGTATAAAGTGTTTCAACTTCAAGAAATTCAGGTTTAGGAGGCTGAGTACCGTATTGCAATTCTATTGCTGTCTTGTATATTTCTTTTCTTCTCTTGTCCCAGTCGGATTTTGTTTTTACCCTTTTTCCGTCATCAAACAGAAATGGGTCCGGAAGGTTGCCTAATACTTCGTATTCAGTTATCTTCAGCATTTCAGGATAATAGGCAAGGATCCTCGGTTGTTCAACTGCCGAGAGGAATTGCCCTCTTTTTTCATTCTGCTTTTTCATATTTATAATTGTATCCATCGGCATGCTGCATAATTTTATAAATGGATTTCTTTGTACCTGTAA
>JAILLB010000079.1 GCA_024693345.1 Clostridiales bacterium | reverse complement strand
CTTTTTTACTCCGACAGAGTTAATTGCTTTAAGTAAAGGTTTTGACAAAAACACGGTGGCGGCAATCTTCAGGGCGTCAAACGGAAGGAAAATTAGCATTCCGTTTAACAGTATCTGCCAGACCGTCATCTGTTTTTGCATATATACATTTAGTATTATGCCCATATACGGCAGCCCTATAATGTATGTTGTTGCAAGTCCGCAAACGCAGGCAAGAAGTATTCTCGGAATTGTTTTGTTGTTCTTTGTCATCATCCCGATAACAAACGAAGCAATAACAAATCCAATGGTGAAGCCGAATGCGGGCTGAAGGACATAAGATATTCCGCCTCCACCGATGAATACCGGTAAACCTACAAGTCCAAGTGCTATGTAAATTATTTGCGACAGAGGTCCGTATTTAGGTCCCAGAAGGACTCCGGCGAGGAAAACAAACAACAGCTGAAGGGTAAAAGAAGAAATAGGCGTAGGTATCTTTATATACGCACCAAGCACTGTCAAAGCAGTGAACATGGCGCACAAAACCAGCATTTTAATTCTTTCCCTAGCCATATTGTTAACCTCTTTCTGATTCTCGGTTAACAATATCACAAACACATTTAAAAGTAAAGGTGAACTATGACAAAAAATGATGTTTTGGAAATACTGAGCATTGAAAAAGATTTCGTTTCAGGGGAATATATAAGCAGAAAACTGGGAGTGTCAAGAGTCGCAGTTAACAAAGCCGTGACATCTCTGAAAAGAGATGGATATGTGATTGAGTCTTCCACAAACAGAGGATATATGCTCAAGCAAAGACCCGACTGCCTGTCCGTCACTGAACTGAAAAGGAATCTTGACACCGAATGCATAGGCAAAGATATTTTGTGTTTTGATTCAATCGACTCAACAAACACATATGTAAAGAATAACTACGAAAAACTGAATGATGGAACTGTAGTCATAGCTGAAAAGCAGACTGATGGCAGAGGAAGACTCGGAAGAAGTTTTGTGTCACTTCCGGGAGTCGGAATATATATGTCGGTATTATTAAAACCGGAAAAGCTGGATAAGGTTTCATTTCTGACTGCCATTACCGGCGTGTGCATCTGCAATGCCATAGAAAAAGTTACTTCAGAAAGACCAAAAATTAAGTGGACAAACGACATCATAATCCAGAACAAAAAGGTGTGCGGGATTCTTACTGAGATGGGTGTTGAAGGTGAGACAGGAAAGATTCAGTATGTTGTGATAGGCATGGGAATAAACGTAAATCAGACGGAAGAAGATTTTCCGAAGGAACTTAGAAACATTGCAGGATCCATAAGAGAAGCATGCGGAAAGAAAATTGGCAGAGTTGAACTTTGCAGATCCGTAATTGAAGAAATGGATGTGGTATTATCTGACATTGATGGACATTACTCCAAGTGTCTGGATTTGTACAGAAAAGACTGCATGAATATAGGGAGAAGAATTCTTGTCATGAAGACACAAGAAGGAATAGAAGCAGAAGCAGTTGCAGTTGAAGAAGACTTTTCATTGAGAGTGAAATACCATGACGGAAGAGAAGAATCCATAAAGAGCGGTGAAGTGTCAATCAGAGGTGTTATGGGGTATACATAACGAAGTAAAAAAAGTGCTGTTGTAAAAGGAATCCTTCTTAACAGCACTTTAGATTTACATGATAGCCGGGAACACCCGTGACTTCATGAGTTGTTCACATGAATGGAAACATATATATGGGTATGTTTTGTTCATTCTCTTTTGGGTTGAACGTTTTTGTACTTACAACAACTGTGTTGAATCTGTTGTTTTTGTATTTGTTTTTTAAAGCTGACAATGATTTTGTTTCAAATCGCTTTGTACTTTTGACTTCAATTGCATATGACTTCAAATTGGTTTGATACATGAAATCTATTTCGTATCTTTTCTCTGAATCGCCATCGTTGTACTTGAATGTATGATAGAAAGGTTTAATACCTTTTGCTACGAGAATCTGGCAACAAAGAGATTCGAATATTGCCCCGAAATTATAATTAATATCATCGAGTACTAATTTTTTGTACGTATCGTTAATATCACCTGTGGTACCCTTTAATAATTCTGTAACCAATAATCCTGTATCGACACAATACATTTTGAACAATCCTTCTTCTTTTGTCAGCTCAAAAAAAGATGCAGGATTGGTGAAGTTATATACGATGTTGACCAGTTTGTAATCGGATAAGTCGAACAAAGTTTTTTCGAGTTGAGATGCTCTTTTTTCACTTGCAATGGTAGATACGAAAAATCTGGAACTCTCTTTTGAAAGTTGGTACGGAATTGAATTGAACAACAATTCACACGATGTTCCGTATTTGTTATCATGCTTTCTGAGATCATCTTTGTACAGAGAAATAATATCTTTTTTTATCTTATCTGCTTCCAAAAAGGAATTTGTTTGCAAAAACACATCCAAAACTTTCGGCATTCCGCCAATCGCCATGTACATCCTGAATTTTTTCATCAATGCTGAATGGATGTTATTGTCAATTATTCTTTCCTCGTTATAACAGGTTTTGACGAAATCGGCATAATAATAGTCGTTATTGGCCCACAAGAATTCCTCGAAATCCATTGGATACATCTCTATTTTTCGTTCCTCGGAAGGAATCTGGATGTTTTTTGTATTTTCTTTGATAGATATTAGTGAACCAGTTTCGATATAATCAAATCTGCTATCTAAAACAAGGTATTTGATTGCTTCTCTAGCTTTGGGACAGTACTGAACTTCATCAAATATAACAAGTCCGCCTTTTTCAATGCTTTTTCCGCACATTAGGAACAAGTTGACAAAAAACGAATCAATGTTGCTTAAGTCATTAAAGATTTTTTTTAGTTCTTCGGGTGCAATTTTGAAATCAATATACAAGTAGTTTTCCTGATAATAATTTTTTGCGAATTCTTTCACAATTGTAGTTTTTCCTATTCGTCTGGCGCCTTCTATCAATAGCGCACAGTCTTTCACTGTTGATTCTTTCCACTCAATCAATTGTGAATATACTTTTCTTTTAAAGACCATATCATCACCTTCTCTGAAATGATTGTACAAAAATTCGGTTGAAAAATCAATATAAATATACAAAAATTCAGTTGAAATCGCTGTACTAACAAAAATTCGGTTGAAAAATCAATGGAAATATACAAAAATTCGGTTGAATATTTCTGTGAATGAGATCCTAAATTCCGCTTTATCCCAAAAAGCGGACAATTTTTTGCAAAAAATGTCAAGACAATTGTATACAAGTAGTGGTATATTATACTTTAAATCTAATGGGAGGCCAATATGGATTGGTTGACATGTATTCGAGACGCAATAAATTATATCGAAGAAAATTTGGAAAAAGATATAAACTATCAGAGAATTGCAGAATATTTGAAAGTATCTCCATTCATTCTTCAACATGGTTTTTCTGTTATGACAAACTGCAGTATTGGAGAATATATACGCAATCGAAGGCTTTATTTGGCGGCTTTGGACTTGAAGAAAACAGATGACAAGATTATAGATATAGCTGCTCGTTATCGTTATGATAATCCAGATAGTTTCGCAAGGGCTTTTGCACGATTTCATGGTTGCAGCCCCAATAAAGCCAGGGAAGGTAAAGAAATTAGATGCTTTTTGCCATTTTCTTTAGTGTTAAGCATCAATGGTGGAGACCAAATTGAATATAGAATTACTCAAAAAGATTCCTTTAAAATAATCGGATTTGAACGGACATTTTCTTTTGATTGTTCCAATGAAGAAGTACCGATGTTTTGGAAAGCAATACATGGAAAGTACTCAAGAGTATTATATTCAATAGATAAACCACAAAACGCAATTGAAAAAGCAGTTTTTGACAACCAGATTGGCGAATTTGGGGTAAGCATTATTGATGAAGATATGAACAAATATAAGTATATCATTTCCGGGAGATATTCCGGAGGAATTATTCCAAATGAAATGACAATCCATGAATTTCCAAGCTCAATGTGGTTGGTTTTTGATTGTGTTGGTCCGTTGCCAACTTCGATTCAGAAACTTAACACAAGGTTATTTTGCGAATGGTTACCAAACAATTCACATTTCGATCTAATTGGAAATGTTATTTTTGAACACTATAATAAAAATGAAGATGTTAAATCTCCAAATTACCACAGCCAGATTTGGATTCCGGTCAAAGAAAAGTGAACTACTTATGAAGTCACGAGTGTTCCCGGCAGGCATAAATCACATATTTTTTAATTGGTGAACTGCAATACAAGAATATTTGTGCCACGCTAATTGGTGCTGGTGTCTCGTTTATTTGAGCCCAGCACTTTTTAGTTAATTACCGGTTATTCCGACATGGCTTGTAAATAGATAGCAATTACACATCGAGATATAATTGCAAAAGACCAATTTCGGACAAAAATAAGCAAGAAATGTCAAGACAAACCAATTAACCAGATATATAATAAATGTACAAAAGGGGGGGAGTGTTTATGGAATGGTTAACATGTATTCGTGAAACAATTGACTATATCGAAAACAATTTACAGAATGATATAAAAATTCAAACAATTTCTGATTATTTTATATTTCTCCTTTTTTTCTCCAACATGGGTTTTCTGTAATGACAAACTGCAGCATTGGAGAATACATTCGCAATCGTAGACTTTACTTGGCAGCATTAGATTTAAAAAAATCAGATGACAAAGTCATAGATATAGCAGCACGTTATTGTTATGAAAAACCAGATAGTTTCACAAGGGCTTTCACGCGCTTTCATGGTAACAGTCCAACGCAGGTCCGTAACGGGGCTGAAATTCGATGTTTTTTACCATTTAAAATAGTTATAAACATTCAAGGCGGAGAGCAAATTGATTATAAAATCACTCAAAAAGAGCCATTTACAATAATAGGATTTGAAAGGGAATTTTCTTTTGAAAGCGCGTATGATGAGATACCGAAGTTTTGGAAAGAAGTTTTTGATAAGTATTCTGAAGTAATATATTCAACAAAGGAACCAGGCAATGTGGTTGAAAAAGCAATTTTGGCCAATCAAGTGGCTGAATATGGTGTAAGTGTAATTAGTGACGATCCAAACTATTTTACGTACATCATAGCAGGAAGATATATCGGTGGTGAAATACCAAAAGAAATGATAACGCTCGATTTTTCAGACACAATGTGGGCGATTTTTGAATGTCATGGCCCTTGCCCAAATTCAATACAAGATCTTGACAAAAAAATATTTGATGAATGGTTGTCAAACAACACATATTACGAATTAAGCGGGAACGCGGTTATAGAATGCTATTTTAAAAATGAAGATATCAAGTCACCAAATTATCGTAGTCAAATTTGGGTACCAATAAAGAATATTGATGAATAAATTCAGCACTTCGTGCTAGTGTAGTTGAAGAAAGGGGAATCATATGAAAAAATCAAGAATAATTAAAAAAATGTTGTCAATAATCATCGTAATAGCCATAATCCTCACAATGCAGGGACTGGTAGTAGGTGCTGCAGATATAGCAAATGGCTTGAAAAATGAATCGAACTCCGAGTTTAATGGCTTTGAAGATAATTCTGCTGTTGACGAATATGAATGCAATCAAACAGATGTGGAAACACCTGTCAATCCGGCATCAAGAATAATGGCTGAAATACAGAAGCAGATTGAAAACGGGACACTCTCTCCTTTGACAGATGAAACTAAAATTGCGGAAATTGAAAGATTGGTAGGAAGAACGCCAAATAACAGAAACTTAACGATACAAGATTTTAATGTTGGCGAATACGTAAAAGACTATACAAACAGATATTTAGTCGGAAAAGGCGACGAGTCAGTTGAATTAAGTGACCTCTCGCTGCACAGAGAATATAACGTAGGAAGCATAATAGGAAGAAATGGCATCGGAACTGAGGTAAAACTAATGTACGATCTCGATGAAAGTACAAATTTTGCCCCGCATTTTGTGAAAACAAACGATGTCATTTATTATGTCTCCAGAGCATCAATACTCATAGACTTGACACACAATATCACAACATATGGCCCGACACAGACATTGACATACTCAAATCAGGATTATGCATACTATGATTCTTGCCAACAGAACCTCTGAGAATTTGAATATGTTGAAGACGGTGTCAGTTATTACTACATAGAACTCCAGTTCATCGAGATGGGTGAATACTATGAATACGAATTCATCGGAGAAGAAAAAGATATTCACGGTACCAACGCCATGCTGACTGACGGCTGGAGATTTAATATCCCATATTTTGAAGAACAAATCGAAGACGGTGAAAACATGTCTACTCTTCAGGTACTACACCTGGATAACGGCATGTCCATAAACATGAAAGACTACGTCT
>JAILLB010000108.1 GCA_024693345.1 Clostridiales bacterium | reverse complement strand
GTATGTATTAAATTGAGATATGTAGCCCGGTATGTTGAATATGGCCACCAATCCATTAAACAGTCCTGAAAGCATTGACCATAGGCCGTTTATCATTTTCGTCATGAAGGCGAAAAACCAGTTAAGAAAACCGTCCATTCTCTCTCCTTACAAAACCAATCGGCCTCTTTTGAAGGCCGAATGATTAATCTCAATATTTGAATTAACTACTTCGGTCACTCAGTTTTCGAGTTCTCTTCTTTACTCTCGTCAACATCCGAAGGTTTAGATTCTGTATTATCAACCTGTTCCTCTGCTTCTGCTGCAGGAGCCTCAGCGACTTCTTCACCAGCTTCCTCTACGGGTGCTTCAGCAGGTTCTTCTACAGGTTCTTCTGTTTCTGCTTTTTCTTCGGGTTGTTCAACCGTTTCGTTTGACGCTTGCTCACCTGATTCTACTGTGCCTTCTTCTACCGGAGCATCCTTCTCGGGTTCTGTTCCCTGTGAAGTAGCTGCACTGGCTGCTGCCTGTTTAGCAAGATACTCTTCGATGGCTTTTCTCTTGATCTCTTCTTCGTCTACAGGAGCAACTCCTGCCTTAGCTTCCTTAGGTCCTTTAACCTTGATGAACAATACAACGAAGTGAATTAATTCATAAAGGAAGAATATGGCGAGCGGGATAACGATGCAGACAAGGAATCCTGTTGAACTTCCGAGGAATGATACAACAGATCCGAGTCCCGGGATTCTTGTTCCGGTATAAATACCGATAACGCTTGTTGACATGATTTCAGGGTCAGCAATTCCGTGGCTGTACTCATAGTTTGTACCTATTGTGGTGTAATAAGTAAAGCCGTTAGCAGTTCTTACACTCTGAATCATATGGGTTTCGATATCATTACCAACTTTTCCGTCGCCATTAATATCCTGGGAAGAATAGAAAGTGATTATGTCGCCTTCTTTACAATCAGCAGCTTCCGGCATTCCGGACACCTTTTTGACCACGATCATATCACCGGTTCTGATTTCAGGTGCCATTGAGTCTGAAACGATGGAGATATAGCTGTTTCCGAACAATGACGGAACTCCATCAGCATCTTTCTGAGCCGAGAAGACAAATACGGTAACCACTACGGCAAATACAACAAATATCCACAAAAGGACATTCAGAATAGTACCACCGATTTTGGAACCTTTGCTCTTGGATTTATCTTGAGTGTTATCCATTAATCCACCTCGTAAACTTCTAATTTGCGTATAGTACGCAATATTACCCTACAATTATATATGACTTTTCGACAATTTTCAACAAATTGTATTATTTTTTTTATTTTGTAATACAATTGTAACTTAATTTCCGAGGGGATTATTTGGTTTTTCGCCCAAGAAATAGAAAACGCCAGCTGCTTTATTGCAACTGGCTGCCTTAAATTCCAAGACCCTTTAGCTTTGCGTCACAACCTCACGGTTGTTTTGCCTATTAACTTGAGTGCTTATCTTTTTACCATAAAATGAGGGTCATGTCAACCATTATTTTAAATATTTTATTTATATTTAGGAAAAAAGATGATTTTCAGTCAACAATCTTCTCCATAATGACTTTCATGGGACTCATGCCGCACGATTCGTAAAACTTCTGAGCATCTTCATTCAGAGTCCATAAGTTTAATGTAACATGGTAACAACCCAATTCTTTGGCTTTCAGACATACATATTCAAAGAGCTTCTTCCCTATTCCCTGTTTTCTGTGTTCTTTGTCTACACACAAATCATCCAGGTACATAGTCTTTATATCTGTCATGGATATGCCGCCTTCGTTTCCTTTAATTATGCAGAATGCGTACCCAAGCACATTGTCTTTTTTATCAACTGCAACATATATTGGAGAATTGTCTTCTGACATAATCTTTTCGACTTCTTCCGGACTGTATTTTGTTATTCCGTCAACAAATATGTCGGGTCTTCCCTTAAAATGCAGGTCGTGGACCTGGTCAAGTAAGTCCATAATTTTCGGTATATCTCTTTTTTCGGCGGGTCTGATTGTCATGGCGGTTCTCCTGTTCTCAAATGTCTAGTTTAATTATATAGTCGCAAAGGGCAAAAGAAAATACCTTCTCAAAAGAATTGTGCCGGTGTATTTCAACCGGCACAGATTCATAATGAATGTGGATTAGTCTATTGTGATTGTTTTCTTTTCCGGAGCTTTTTCTTTCGGATCTTTCTTTGCGATGTTGAGTGTCAGCAAACCATGCTCCATCTTAGCCTTGATATCTTCCTGTTCGATATCTTCGCCAACATAGAAGCTACGCTGCATTTCACCTGCATAACGCTCCTGACGGATGATTCTTCCTGTCTTTTCATCCTTTTCTTCTTTGTTGAGTCCCTTTGAAGCAGAAATTGTGAGATAACCGTCTTCAAGGCTCAACTGAACCTGATCTTTATCGAATCCCGGAAGATCGATTGCAAGCTCATAGTGATCATCGAGTTCACGTACGTCTGTACGCATCAAATTCTTTGCATTGTGACCGTAGAGCGGATTCTTTCTTGAAATGAAATCGCGATCTAAATCATTCATCCAGTCATCAACAAGATCATTTACAGATTTTCCACCAAATAATGTAGGCAAGTACAACATAAGTCATTCCTCCATTCGATATTTAAATTTAGTCTTTGTTTTCACGTGACTAGGTATATCATAGATGCCGAGGAAGATTATCCGGTCCGGACCCATTTCCGAACCCTTCTCTTCCTTCTTACGTGCCCTATTATACACCCGTTTTTAGCACTTGTCAATAGAGAGTGCTAAAAATTTTCAAATATTTTTTGGTATTTCGACTATTTTTTTAGCAATCATGTGTTGGCTAAGTCTAATTATTCGTTTTTATGTGCTTTGTGCTATAAATGTTTTGTTACCAATTTTTCTTTATTGAGCCCCTTTTCTGCCACAAAAAAGGCCGGTATCGCTATCAGCCTCATTCTCTTCGCTCGGTCACTTTTTATTTTATCGATGTGTCAGAACCGTCACACATCATCTTTGGGCGAAGCTGAACACGGAAAACCGCATCCGCCTATTACCATAAGCAACATTGCTTATTCGTCAATAGTTTTTGGTAATTTGACTTTTTTGAAACTTACATCTTTTTTGCAAAATCATTCCAATGTGACAAAAAACCTGGGATTATTCTGGCGTTTGTGTAATATACATAGTTTTTGTCAATATATATAATATATGTATTTGAGTTTTCGCACATTTTAGTTTTTCCAAAAAAAGCACCATTTAAAATCATTTCAATTCAACTTTAAATTCGGATTATCTTTCCCCGATATTTACAACATAAATCAAGAATATTGACTAAACTGTAAATGAGGAATGATTGAGAAATATTGAATAAAAATATCGACAAAAATGCGATTTTTGTTGATTTAGGGGATGTAAAAATATGGACCAGACATTGGTTTGTCTGATCCATGGTTCTATAAAATCTATTTATTCACAATTACACTTATTGCGATTGAGTAACAATCTTTGTAATTGAATCTTGGGATAATTGAGTTCCATTAACTTGAACTGCAGGACTTACCGTTACACTCAAAGCAATAGCTTCTATGGCAGTTTCTGCGTTGTTAAGTTTGTAAATTGTTCCAGTGCAGCCAGTTGCCAATTGTTGAGCATACACTACAACATCACCTGAACTTGCACTCAAAGTAATTGCATAGTTATTAACTGTCTGAGTGCCAATCGTTTCTCCTAGCGTAATTGTGTATGAGGTTTCAGGAGTTAATGTCGCATTACCATCATAGTAGTAATAATATGACACTAAATCATCTCCTATTGATGACGGATTATACAAGTACTCCTTATCATTGGCAGGTCTGCTAGACATATTGATGCCGGAAATTGGCAAAGTCATCGAATTGCTTGATTGGGAAACAGTATCTAATATATTCTTTAAATTGTCGCCAAAATTGAAATAATAACTCCCATTCAATGAAACAGAAGTAATTATTACATCATTGTTAAACATTACATTGAAACCAACCTGAGACGCACTTCGAACGCAACGCACCACAATAGTATCATAGTTGCTACAAGTATAGGTAAATGATCCCACCTCAGCAAGAGTATCTTTAGTATTGTTTGAAAGATCTGGATCAGCAAATACAGTAACCGTTCGCGACAATCTAACGCCCGTTTCATTATATTGATCCACTGTTTCAACTCTAAGATAATCTACAACACCCGTAGTTAATCCTGTATCAGTGATATTCTCAACTGTCTTTATCTGATATCCACCTTCCGGATGATAGTTGACTGTTATAGCACCTTGACCAGATCCCGATGTCGATTGCGCAAGGAGAGATCCTCCTAAATATGTCATAGTGGCATAGTCTTGGGCGATATAGTTGAAAACATCTCCTGTTCTTGAAAGCACATATGTGCCATTATACTCATTTGATAACCGGACTGTTACAGTTTCGTAAATATCTTCAGTGTCAAAAGATTGTCCATTCGCCACTAACTGAACTCCCTTGGGAATACGAACATTGTTTGCATTTTCAATAGTAAAACGCTCAGCTATAGTAACTCGATCTTTATCCTCTGTTGAACCACTGGTACCAATATCCAAATAACAAAGGTATGCACCATAACGTGCTGATTCACCCTGTTGTGTTGTAACAGAACCCAAAGCATATTCTCCTGCATTAACAGGTATTTCAAAATAATACATAGCTTTTTCTTTAAAATTATCAGGTCTTTCTATCCAGTCAGTATCAAACATTTTTGTTAGTCCGTATAATGATCCAGATGTTGTTCCATCACCATATACATAAACATATCCAGAACCTTTATTTGAAGGATTGCCGTATATGTCTTTTATTCTTTTTATTTCAATAATTTCTAAAGTGTTTTCATCACGAATAATATGATTCAAAGAAAAAAAACAGTTGTTTTCATGATCCGTATTAAGATAATAGGTACCTGCAAAAAAGTTAATAAATCCCGCAGATTTAAGCCTAAAATCTATACAGTCTTCGGGCATTTGATATTTTGGATAAGTTTTCCCATTTATTACGACTTTATCGGCAATAATTAAGTTGTCCACGCTGATTATCGAATCCATGAAGTGCATTCCATAAATACTGCCGGTTGTTGAACTTGCACCATTTAGAAGCATTTCGTCCAATTGATTTCTAGCAGTCTCGTATTTTTCAAGTTTTAAATCAGATACGCTTACCTTGGTTATAGAACTGATATCACTATTGACACTATTATTGTTTGAATTGTGACTGTCCGAAATACGTTTGAATCCATTAGAAGCATATGTTCGGGTTAGAACTTCAAGTCTGTTTGAATAATAGGTACCCCCGTTTACTGAAGTTTGCAAATAATACTGGTTTCCTTGACTTGTTGTTGTTGTAAATTGATAGTGACTACTAACACGAACATCTCCTGATGCTTGCTGATAAGATGCATGAGAACCACCGACTATATACCCGGTATTTCGTTCATCAGCATTCCACTTGTCGCTCCCGCTTCCTCCAATAACTGTCAGAGGGAAATATGTATCGTGACCACCCGCTTCAGTTGTCACTATTCTTGTAATGACTTGTATACTGGAACTTGTTTGATAAATTGTTGTTCTGGTTGTCTCAATGCCTATTGCTTTTGATGGATCAGTTTCAAGATGAACACTTGCAACAGGTGTGGAATTTGAGTTGGTCGATATAATGGGGTTAGATCCTCTTGCAATTGTTACTGAAGGAGCATCACCGTATACTGCCGTGTAGGTTAATTTATTGTTACTATTGGTAGTTGAAAACTGCCAACCACTACCGAACAACCAACCACTATTATACCTTAAGTACCTACTTCGAGTTGATAATTTCCCACTATTATTTTGCCAAGAAACATATCCGACATTGGGATTATCAGAGATTCTTACGGAATTATCGTTATATCCGTACAAATAATACCTAGTACCATTTATCGTCACCGACATCCTTCCCGATGGATATGTACCAGTATTTTCAAATGTCCATACTGTATGCCCACCATCGCTCCAATCAGCACGGTTAGTTCCAGTTCCGATGGGGTTATTAGTACTGGTATCTGTGCTTGTAAGATTAAGGTAATTGTTACTATATTTTATCGTATAACCAACCTTGCGTTGAGTAAGCACCCAACCCGAATCATAACTCAAATAGTAACCAGTGTTGACATTTCCGGTGTAAATTGAACTTCCGCTTATAGTCCAGCTCGTTGGATTTGATGTGGTTGCGGTTAGTGAACCACTATTATTACGCAAGTAATAAATGGTTCCGTTACATTTGGCAAATATATAACCATTATCACCTATTTCCCACATTGTGTGGTTATATTCTGTATCATCAGCAATGCTATCACTTGTACCTAATGTTGCTGTAGTATTTGTCACAGAAATGATATTAAGATAATTCGAACCACTATAAATGGCATTTCGGATTGTTTTTATAGACCACCCATTATTGTATTGCAAGTAGTCATTTCCAACATAAATTGATGAACCATCATTTGACCATGATGTACTATTTGATGCTGATGCGGAAAGACTTCCGTTATTATCAATCAAGTAATAAGTTGTTCCATTCACAACGGCAGAAATTGATCCACTAGGATTGTTTCCAGTAGTCGAAAATGTCCACAATGTTCTTCCATTAGCACTATCTTGAGCAATACTTGTACCTGTACCGAGTGTGACATTATTACCATCTATCCCCGTTATATTCAAATAGTTTGATCCGCTATAAATATAATAACGCGGGTACTGAGTAAGTTTCCACGTACCATAATCAAGTGTCAAATAGTTATTGCTATTATACAAACCAGTGCCATTATTTGACCAAGATGTTCCATTTGATGTTGTTGCGGTCAAAGAACCATTGTTGTTTCTAAGATAGTATCTCGTTCCATTGACTAATGCTGAGATTGTACCGGAAGGATTGTTACCCGTTGTGGAAAATGTCCAAATAGTATGTCCACCATCTGTATTGTTATCTGCTACACTTGTACCAATTCCTAAGATGGCACTTCCGTTACTTATGCCCGTGATATTTAGAAAACTATCCTCATTGTGAATTGTGTAACCATAAGTACTTGTTGTTGTCTCCCAGGTTGATCCGTTATATCTTAAATAGTATGTGCTATTACCGGTGCTATAATACAAACTTGTTCCATTATTACTCCATGGCGTTCTATAACTATCTCCGGTTTGATTTCCATTGTATAAAACCAGTGATCCGTTGTTACAACGTAAGTAATACGTTCTATCATTATTACCAACTCTAATTGTCGTTGTAACTGTACCATAAGGATTAACTACATCATTTGAAAAAGTCCAATGTGAAGCTTGTGATGAATCCGTTGTGTTTGTTAGGGTCACATTATTACCATTGACTACAACTCTTAAATAATTGCCTTTACCATCGCCTATTACATATCCGTTATATGCCTTTGTGACTGTCCACCCATTATTGTAAATTAGGTAATACCTAACATTGTTATAGTCATAATAAAAGTCATTGCTCGTTGAATCCCAATACCAAGTTGTGGAGTTATCCTCTGTTATAGACAAAGTATTTGTTCCTGTAAGGTAGTATTGGCCATTTTCGGTATATGTACAAATCATACCATTTTCATATACCCAAATTGTAGCTGCGTCACCATCTGTTCCCCTTGAAACTGTTCCATTGTTCATATTCAAATAATAAGTGCCATTTGAAATTTTAAACCCGGTCTTAATAAGATAATTTCCATTCCCATCCGATTCTTTAATAATTGTTGTTACAGTTTTGGGAAAGAAAGAAACAGATTTTCCATGAAATAGATCGTATTTATCTGTTGAGTCGCTAAAATCGGAAAAAACATAGCTGCCACTTTCAATGTTGTAATAATACTCGATAGTTCCGGAATCTGTGCTACTATTATCTGTCACAGTACCATATGTTGCATCGTGCGACGATATGGTTCTCTTTGTGCCAGTAACTTCATCTATTTCTATAGTTTCTTCATCTACATATGTCTGTGGAGTATAACTCTTAGCAGCAGTTAGTATTTCTTGCAGTCTAGTATGCATTGACCTCATATCAATACTTCCACCCCATTCGGCACCTTCACCCTGTGAGCGTTTGTACATGACATTATTGGTCTGAACAGGCATAGTGGCAGTTACCTTGGATACATTAAGATTGTATTTGTATGGTTCAGTACAATATCCCACCAATGCATAATCGGAAATATTTGATTGGTTTGTCAATGTTCCGGTTCCGCTTTTTACCACAAGGCTAGTATTTGCTATAGCTACCCCGCTAACAGTCCCATTAACATATCCAGCTAATGCACCAATTAAAGAATCACTTGTTTCGGTATTAATGGTAATTGCGTTTATAGAAAAGTCTTTAACCTCATTGATTTGACTATTATATAAATAACCAGCGGTAGCTATGAATTCACCATTATTATTATCTTCTGCTCCGTTGACGGTGCCTGAATTGTTTAATGATCCTATAACACCAAAAAAGCCAATTATCTCTGCATTTGATATATCATTAACTGGAATATCACTCAAAGTTAGAGATGAAGAAGAGTCCTTGACGTTTTGAATTGTTAAGTTAGTTATTGTGTGACCGTTCCCATCAAAATTGCCAACAAATGGATATTCACTTGTTCCAATTGGTGGAAGAACCCATCCGCTCATGTCAAGATCCTCAGAGACCCAAAAATACACCTGATCGATTTGGTTTGTTGACATATTATTCTCATCATAAATAGGTTGATTGAAATACCCCAAATATTGTAACCATGCAAAATAATATAGCTGAACAGCATATTTAATCTCATAAGCACAACCTGTTTCACTTCCCATACCGGAATAGTGGGCGTCCCCAGTTCCATCACCACTTTCAAAATATGACTTATGAACATACGAGTTCATTCCTACAGGAATTAAAGAACTATCGTTAAGCCATGCAAAAGTAGCTGGGATGATGACTCCCAGCAACATAGTTGTGGCTAAAATAACAATGAAAACTCTTTTCTTCATATAAAATCCTTTTTACGAATGCGAATGGGAGACTTTTATGGAAATTAAGTCATTTTTAAACAATAATGATTGTTCTGATATATCTCCGGTCGCACTGATTCCCAACGTATCAGATGTTTTTTGAAATAATCCTAACAGACCATTATAGTTCGTCCCATCATAACCTTCGTCATATGTTATGTATAAGTACACAAACAAAGACTCTTTAATGCCATCTCCATCAACATCATTAAAATCGCTTGAAGTGTAGCTAATATCAATCTGAATATCTCTACAATTCACTTCTCTAAATATCATTGTTCCATTACTATCGATTACATCAACGCTAGTAAAAATCTTTGAATTTGAAACATTGCCTGTTTGCGCTCTCGCCTGACTATAATTTATTTCAGAATCTACTTTTTTAAAGAGTGTTTTGGAATCGCTACTATAATAACTTTCTCCTACAAAAGCAGTGACTCGCATAATTGTCGAAAAATTTTGCGCCATTTTTAATACACCATTTGAATCCTCTTGGGACCCGGAAACACTAGCATCCCGGCTAATCAACAAACCGATGGTTCCGCTTTCTTTCGGCAAATCTTCTCCCGTCATCTTGATTGCTGCAACAATAGGTGTATATCTGTTTCGACTTCTAAAAACCAAGTCATACTGATTGAAATGAATATCTGTCAAATTTGAAGAACTTTCCACAACCTGCTCTTTCGCATTGAACTTGTAGTAAGTTGCCTCAACATAGAACTTATCATAATCGACATTCATTTTCATTTGGTTGCTTTGATTGTTCTCATTCAAACTTACCCAAGCAAGTGTTGAAGTTACAAAGCAAGCGGTGAGTAATACAAGACTAATAAGTTGTAAAACAAAAGATGATTGCCGAATATTCCCGGCTGCATCTTTTTTTTGCTTGTCAGCTAGGCGCATGGCAATCACCTCCCTACGTACTTTATGTTATTATTCTAATCAATAATTTGCTGTTGCAGTAAACTTTACAACCAACTCAACATCACTAGTATCTACTGTAGCGGTGTTGATATATGTTGTTCCTGAACCACTGGACAATGCACCATCAAAATAACATCTCATAGTGATTGTTATGTGGTTATTTGATGCAGCGCGATTGTAAGGAATAGCTTCTCTGTCTGTCAAATCTATTGATAGTGTTGTTGCACCTGCATTATATATCCCATTTGAGTTCGAAGAATGTGTTAATCCAGCAACGTTTAATGTTCCTTTATACGTTCCACTAGCAGGTGTGCCTTCATAGAAGTCTATTGATGCAGCTTGCAAAGTCGCGTTGCCACTTGATGAAACCCCACCGATTGTACATCTAGCAGATAATATCTCAACTGTCAGTGATGTGATTGGCATTTCTGCTCCTGTACTTGCTATATAAACAGTGTAATCCACATAGTAATTCTTTGCCGGCGGACCTACAACATTAACAGCATCACTATATACAGCACCAGAAGCAACTCCGGAAGAAGCATTCACATTTTGTTGGTTTGTAACGTATTTGAGTCCTTTTGTGTACGTTCCATATGTGCTATCGTGCGTTGCGGGTCTCAATGCTACAACATTCTGATCAAAAGTAATAGAAAAGTTATTTGCAGTCGGACCAACTACTTCTGATAACCTGTCAGCACCGTCACCAGGATCATCGTCTTTCTTATCACCATCAATTATCAGGTTCGGCGAAACCTCAACTTTGAGTTTCATCCCATTTGATTCTGTTACTGTATTCATAGAAAGCCATGCCATTGAAACCGCTGCTAATACTATCAATGATAGTAAAAGAGAGATTATTGATGAGATCATGACCCCTTTGCTTTTTGCGATTTTTTTCATTTTTCTTGAAACTCCTTTGAATTTAGAAAATAAAAATAGCCAGCCGTTGAACAATTGCAACTGGCTGACTTCGAGAGTCCCTTTAGCTTTGCGTAACCGGATCGCTCCGGGTTTGCCAAATATGTGCGTCTATTATAACATTAATTCATGTACTAGTCAACGTATATTTTTAAATATATTAAGTTTTTTTCTATTTTTTTAATCTTTTGTGCATTTTTGTATTATTGTTGGTTAATCGAATGAACAATAAGGGCATTGAATATTTCATGTGTAAGGCTTGGGGTTTATGCAACCTTGATTAACTATTATGCTTTCGGTGCGAATTACACAACATGCGCAGCTCTAAAAAAACCATATGCACTTGATTTTGCAATCGAATGCTATAACGTGACATCCGTAATAAGTGTCACGGTTATTGTTTCTTTTAATTCTTTTTGCGGCAGTAATGGCAATAACGAATTATTAAATAAACTCATAGATTTTTGTTATGGATACAATGACAAGAATTGCTATTGCTTGATTTTTACATCAATAAAATGTATCATAACAGCTAGAAAACTTAAGAGAGGTGCATATCCAATGGACACAAATGAAACCACTACAACAAAAGAACCCTCGATAGGAGTTGGATTAAAACTATTTGGTTTTTTATCCAAAATAGATACGCAGAAAGTATCGCTAATAATACTGATACTATTATCACTTCAGGTTCTTTTTGGCATATTAGTTAGATCCTCTTCCCAATATGACCTTGTTGCATTATATTTCGGAAAAACAATTCTAATAAGATTCTTGGGATACATTGGACTTGTTAATGCTTTGATAGATTTTTATTGTCGGGTATTTATTCATCGAGAAAGAGCAATCAAATGGACATTTTTAAAACGTCCATGGATTGGATTATTTACAATTCTACTCTTGTGGGCATTATTATCTATAGGCGTTGCTGAAGATAAATCACTTGCTTTTTTTGGTTACCCATATAGGTATGAAGGATATTTGTCATATCTTGCCTATGCTGGAATTTTTGTCAGCGCGGCACAAATCAGAAATGAAAAATATCGCAAGCTTTTACTGATCATAACATCAGTGACCTCAACGCTTTTAGCAGTATTGACTTTGCTTAAAGAGATTTTTGGGTGGTCATTTTTAATGTATCGAGGTGGGATGGTTGGAGAGTATAGCGCAACATTCATCAACTCCAATCACTACGGATATTATCTATGTGTTTCGATGATAGTAATTGCGGGGCTATTTATGATGGTTGAGAAACTCCCGTGGAAAATTGTTTGTGGAGTTTGTTTTACCATTAATTTAATAGTTATGCTATACAACAGATCCTTAGGACCATACATTGCGATTGCAGTTGGGTTGGTAGTTTTCTTCATATTCAACTGGATTAGAAAAGGATTCAAAAATACTTGGCCAATCTTGATTTTGGTTGTAATCTTCATTGTTTGTAGCATTTTCATTGATGGTCATAAGATGATTGATGATTTTGCATTAATCATAAAGCAAACGACCAACGTAATTGATGTTATTGGATCAGGCGGAGCTAATACACAAGAAGGACAGCAAGCTATAGACACAATCGGCAGTAGCCGTGGAGTGCTTTGGAAAAACACTATTAAAACCATGCTTGAACATCCAATCATTGGAGTAGGTGCAGATAATATTCAAAATTATATCAACAATCAGATACCACACAATGAATACCTTCAGGTTGGAGCAAACCTCGGTATTCCCGGTCTCATCATTTACCTTGCAGCACTTATAACATGCTTTGCTTACATGATTAAAAATACCAAGAAGATTAGTGATGGAACACTCATAGTAGGACTAGGCGCATTTGTTTATTGTGTTTCTGCTGTTTTCGGAATTAGTATTCCGGTAGCAACTTATCAACTGTTTTTGTTCCTCGGTTTGTTAGTCGGATGGTTCAAACATCGAGATGATGAAAGAATGAACAAAGAAGAATTAAAGATGTTACAAAATGAAGGTGAGCCAAGAATAGAAAGTGCTGATTCCTCTTCTATCGAAGAGACAACATGATTAAACAATAGACGTTTATTCACATTTTTTAGAAAATTCCCATAGAGAAGACACATAAAAGTTGATTCTACTCTATGGGATTTTTTAATTCGAGTCATGTTTATGTCACACAAGCAAATAAACGAGAAAGATTTGTTCTTACATTTCAAAAAGAAAAAATGGCGATATTTCACGCCATTCGTTCTTCTATGAGTTTGTAGTCAATATTCTCTCTAACAATTATGCACCAGCGCTAGAATCAACAACGGCAGAAGATAAAACAGTTGTTGCAGAAGGTGTTTCGCCAAGTACGAACGCAAGATCCAATTTCCAGTTACCTTCAGTAAGATCAACAAATGTATCATTGTTGCATGTTGTATCTTCACCTTCAAGCCACAGTCTTACAATAACCTGATAGTATTCAGTTGCACCAGCAGCAACATTAAAAGCAACACCTTGTGAGAGATTTTGAACAGCACCGAGTCCAGAAGAAGAAACAACTGCTTGGCTTGCTGTAAAATATGCTGAAGAGCTCTCTTTTAATATAGATTTTTGTGTACCAGATGATGTAATTGCAGCAGATGTGTTCGTATATGCAGAATCGTATTTTTCCATAAATACAGCAACACGATATGCGTTTTCGTCGATTGTTGCGCTAGATGCTGTAACTGCAGTGTAAGTCAAAACAAGTTCTGACAATTTCAATTCCACTGGGCCGACGCCAGTATTAACTGCTTTAAGTTCAAACACGTAATCTACATACGGAACAGCCTGAGCCTCAAGATAATTTGTGGTGAAGGCACTACTATCGGTATATGCTATATATTCTGCACCACTTTTCACTGAGCCGTTCGCATTAACATCGTGTTGTGCATCAACATAAAAGAAGTTAATGCCATCAGTTGTTGAAACAGGTTGTAATAGTCCAGTTACAGTCTGTTTAATACCGCTAAGATAATTAGTTACCGTTTCATCATGTTGTCCATATGTGGAATTTCTAACATACAAGTTGTTTGAAACCTTGGTTGTTACTTCCATGCCTGTGACAGTAACTTTGTTGTTCATTGAGAACCATGCATAAGATGCTGTTGACATAAGCACTGCTGAAACAAGAAGCAAAGCAAGTGCAGGAATCAATTTTTTGAATTTTTTCATTTTGTTTTTCTCCTTAAAAGAATTGTATTTGTATTTTTTATTTTTCCTATTCACTTCACGATTTCAAAATCCATCGCTACTTTTAATTCACCACCAAGTAAGTCATCGATACAGTCGGGATCGTCTCCCTCTATCCAGATTATTACGGTGTATTTTGTAACATCTCCCGGGTTGAATCCCTGTCTTTGTCCCTGGGTTACTATCCTGTCGGTCAAAAACTCTGTTGTTCCCGGTTCAGCTCCTGAACCATCTGTGGCCGTTCTTGCGTAGTTTGTCCAAACTCCGTCAATGTAAAGCCTGATTCGAATTGCTTCATCGACGTCGTTCTCAACGCTTACAATGTACATCTGGTAGTTGTAAGTTACCATTCCTTCGCCTGCATTCTTTAAGTAGAATGTGTAGGCTACGTAGTTGTCTCCGTTGTGAGCTCCGTCTATATTATCCAAGTCGGCCGGAAGCCATGACTCTGAGATGTTCGTTATTTCTTTTGAGATTTCTGCATTCAGCATTGCTGTCGGTGTGTAGAAGTCTCTTGTGTCTGAAAGGGTCAGTGCGTACTGTGTTGCATCGAATTTGTTGATACTAACCGTAAAACTACCGGTCTTTGTGTAGAGTACCGAGATGAGGTAGATTACAACCGCCAGGATAATCATTGCTGCTATCGCAGTTCTCATTATCTTCTGTCTGACTGTGAACTTTTTAACCTCGTTGGCACTTCTTAAGATTAACTTGCTCTTCTTCTCTGCTCTATCTGCCATATCAGTCCTCTTCGGTTTCTGTTTTTGGCGGGAAGATGCCGTCGTAATCTTTGTTACAGTATCCTGTGCAGCCTACTCTTTCAGCGCCTTTTTTCTTATCTTCAGTAAGTCCCATCGCTATTACCTGAACATTGAGTCTTATCAGGAAAGCTACAAGACTTCCTACAGTCTTTTCTTCTGTTTCGGTTTCGAAGTTCTCATTTACGCTCTTGTCCATGAAAACTATGTCAACCGGCAACTGCTGAAGTTTCATCAAAGGAAAGTATTCTGTGCCCACTTCGTCAAACCCGATCTTGTATCCGAGCTCCTTGACCTTTTCAATTTCGCTTTTCATCAAGTCGAATTCGCTGAAGAATACATCTGAGTTAAACTCAAGACATATTTTGTTTACTGCGGCTTTTGGATATCTTCTCATCAAAGAAGTCAGAAAGTCAATGAGCTTACCGTCTTTGAGCATTCTGTCGGGAACCTGAATTGATACCCAGCCTTTAACGTCTTTGCCTTCGCCGTTATGAAGGATTCTCATCACCTTCATAATGTTCTTTTCAGCAAGTTGTTCGCATTGAACTGTCCTTCTGGCTACGAATCTGTAGTCATCGGGAGCAAGAACACCTGAG
>JAILLB010000062.1 GCA_024693345.1 Clostridiales bacterium | reverse complement strand
CCTTATGAGCACTCATTCTTCTGGTGGGGAGGATACGGAAGATCGACAGAGCACACAGCTTATCTGAATCTAAGAAATGGAATCCCCGCTCCGAGAAGCGGAAGCATTGCACAGAACGGTGCAACCGTAGCTGAACAGATAGGCGGACAGATATTCATAGACACATGGGGTCTTGTTGCTCCCGGCAACCCGGATCTGGCAGCAAAACTCGCCAAAGAAGCGGCAAGCGTGACTCATGACGGAAACGGAATCTACGGAGGAATTTTCGTAGCAGTGTGCGTAAGCCTTGCTTTTGTTGAAAACAATATAAGGACAATAATTGAAAAGGCACTTGAATATATTCCGAAAGACTGTGAGTATGCAAGAGTAGTAAATGCGGTTTTGAAGTTTCACGATGAAAATCCGGATGACTGGAGATCGTGCTACATGATGCTCAGGGACAATTTCGGTTATTCAAAATACCCCGGAAACTGCCATATCATTCCTAACGCAGGTGTTGTTGCGCTGAGCCTTGTATACGGCAACGGAGACTACTCAGACACAATTAACATCGGAAACATGTGCGGATGGGATACAGACTGCAACGTAGGAAATGCAGCATCAATCGTCGGAACCATGGTAGGACTCAAAGGCATAAAGAAGAAATGGAAAGATCCTGTCCATGATTTCTTGGTCTTCTCTTCCTGCCTGGGTTCACAAAACATTCAGGACATCCCGGAAGGTGCATTGTATATAGCCAAGCTCGCATGCGACATAACGGGAGACAAATTGCCAGAGCCTTACAGAAGTGCATATGAACTCGGTCACAGATCTTGCCATTTCGAGTTTCCGGGTTCAACCCACTCAATGAGAACAAGAGTTGTGGACAAAGAAGGAAATGTTGTCTCTCAGGAAAACCTTTCTGTTTCATGCAACACAAGCAGCGAAGCAAGAACCGGAAAGAGATCTCTCAAAGTTGAATTCAAAGACATCAAGGGCACGGATGCAGCCTGCATATACAAAAAGACATATCTTAACCAGTCAGACTTTACCGACTCAAGATACGATCCGAGTTTTTCTCCAATCGCTTATCCGGGACAGACAGTGTCACTCAGTCTGAAGACTCCTGAAGGGTCAGAAGAAGTATATGCATCTGTATTTGTCCGCGACAGAAGAAGCGGAAAAGTATACGAGAGCAGAAAGACAAAGATGTCTTCCGGCTCATGGTACGACTTGAGTTACAAGATACCTAAAGATGAAGGCCTTCTTGTATTTGAAGTCGGGGCAGTAATCAGGACAACAAAAAAGAAAGCTCAGAATGTCATGGTATTCTTAGATGACTTAGTTGTCAGCGGAAAACCGGATTACACACTGGACTTTTCAAAAGAGTCGATGGAAATATGGAAAGGCGCTAGAGGCGAAGTCAGCCAGATAACAAAACTCAAAGGCATCATTTATCTGGAAGAAGGTCAGATGAACCTGTCCTGTGAGAACTTCACCGAAGCTTATACAGGCGACACGGATTTTGAAGATTACAAATCCACATTCGCTTTCACGCCGTGTTTTGATAAAGCTTCATACGGAGTCAATGTGAGAGTCCAGGGTGCAATGAGATCATACAGAATCGCATTGAACAAGGACAATACATTCTCAATTGAAAAGAATGAATACGGATACAGAACACTTGCAAGCAAACCATTTGACTGGGAAGCGGGAAAAGAATATGTTATTTCCGTAACAGCAAAAGGAAACACAATAAAAGCTGAGTGCGAAGGAGTCAAGTTGTCTGTTGCGGATAAAGACAACCCGTATCTGAACGGAGCAGTCGGAGTATCCATGTACGGAGGCTCACACATAAAAGTAAGAAAAATTTCAGTTAAAGGATTCTGATTATCACCATGCTGGAAAGAATTAACAGTCCTCAGGATCTGAAGGACTTAGACAAAAAACAACTTGAAGAATTGTCTTCTGACATACGCAGTCTCATACTGCAGACGGTATCCAAAAACGGAGGACACCTCTCTTCAAACCTCGGAATGGTCGAACCGACCATTGCCATCCATAAATCTTTTGATTCCCCGAAGGACAAGATCATCTTCGATGTCGGGCATCAGTGCTATACCCATAAAATTCTGACAGGCAGAAAAGAAGATTTTGCAACACTGAGAACATATGGGGGGATTTCAGGATTCACAAACAAAAACGAGAGTGAACACGACATATTCTTTGAAGGACATGCCGGCACTTCTCTTTCGAGTGCTCTCGGAATTGCCGAAGCAAACAGAATAAACGGAGTTGACAGCTACACTGTAGTGGTTGTTGGAGATGCTTCTTTTTCAAACGGCGAATTTACTGAAGCAATTAACAACTGCAACAAAAAGAACCTTAAACTCATCATAATCCTGAACGACAATGAGATGTCCATATCCAAGAGCACGGGCAGCATGCACAACTATTTCACAAAAGTCCGTGCAAGCAAGAAATATATCAAGTTCAAAAGATCCCTAGAGTATCACCTGTCAAAGATACCGGGCATAGGAATGGGAATTGCAAAGTTCTTTAAGAAAATAAAGGACTTCTTCAAGAGAATTTTCGTAAAGCCCAGCATATTCGAAAGCCTCGGACTCGACTACATAGGCCCTGTCAAGGGGGACAATATAGCAGATATAACGAAAGCCCTGGAATCTGCAAAGATACGTGAAAACGTATGTCTTGTTCACATCGTCACAAAGAAGGGCAAAGGATATACATATTCGGAAGAAAAACCAGACATTTACCACTCAATCGGCCCGTTCGATCTTGAAACAGGAAAACCACTGAGCTCCGGAACATGTTTTTCGGATGAATTCGGAAAACACCTTTGCGAGATTGCAGAAGAAAACAACAAGATATGCGCCATAACGGCAGCCATGTGCGACGGAACGGGTCTATCTGAATTCAAAGACAAATATCCGGACAGATTCTTTGACGTAGGCATTTCAGAAGAGCACGCAATAACATTTGCTTCGGGATTATCTGCTAATGGATGCACTCCGGTTGCGGCAATCTATTCTACATTTATCCAGAGAAGCGTTGACCAGATTATCCACGACATTTCAATTCAGAAACTGCCCCTTGTTCTTGTTTTGGACAGAGCAGGTCTAGTCCCGAATGACGGAATAACCCACCAGGGCATCTTTGATTATTCTCTTCTGTCCGTAATTCCGAGAGTGAATATCTACTCGCCCGAAAAATACAGTGAAATGAATTCGCTTCTGGACAAGAGTGTTCTTGACGACAATATCTCAGTCATAAGGATTCCGAAGGGAGCAGAAAAAGAATATCCGCATTTCCTTGAAACGGAATACACGGATGACATGGATATTGAATACACAGTCAATTCAGAAAGCGCTAACGTTGTTATAGTGACATACGGAAGACTGTCGGAAATTGCTCACGGAGCAGCAGAAAAACTCGTCGGTGAATGCAACACCGGAATAGTAAAGCTAGTCAAAATCAACCCGATTAACTTCGCAAAACTGTCCGAACTCACAAAGAACGCGGATATAGTTTACGTTCTGGAAGAAGGAATAAGAGCGGGTGGCGTCGGAGAAAAGATTGCATATAACTTCTGCAACACAGATAAAAAGGTACTGGTTCATGCAATAGATGATTATGTTGTACACGGAAAGATGGACGACATAATGAAAGCTTGCAAGTTTACAAAAGAAGACGTAGTAGCTAACATTAAGAAGGAATTGAAGGCTAAGAGAAGAAAATGAAGAAGATACTTGTAATAGGAAGTCTTAATATGGACCTCGTGGTCAAAGTGGACCACAATCCGGTAACAGGAGAAACAATTATAGGGTCATCTCTGGATTATGTTCCGGGAGGCAAAGGTGCAAACCAGGCATATACAGCCGGAAAACTTCATGCTGATGTTACTATGCTCGGAGCAGTCGGAGACGACGCAAACGGACAGGTACTTGTAAACAACCTGAAAAATGCAGGTGTAGATACATCAAGAATTCTTGTAAAGAAAAACACACCTTCCGGCACTGCCCTCATAACTGTTAACAAAGAAGGAAACAATGCAATAACCGTTGTTCCCGGAAGCAACGGAAAAGTTACAATTGAAGACATAATAAACAATATGGATCTTCTCGAGAAATCCGATATCGTTGTAATGCAGATGGAAATCCCGATTGAAACAGTTGTTTATGTTGCTAAAAAAGCAAAGGAGATGGGAAAGATTGTTTTCCTTGATCCTGCACCCGTTCCGAAAGAGTTCCCATACGAAATTCTTCCGTACCTTGACTTTATTAAGCCAAACGAAACAGAAGCAGCAATGCTGACCGGTATAAAAGATACACTTTCTTCATATAAGGAAGCGGCTGAAAAGCTGAGAAAACAGGGCGTCAAGAATGTAGCAATCACTTTGGGTAAAGAAGGAGTTTACCTTGATTCAGAAAAATGCGGAAAAACAAAGATTGATGCAATAGATGTAAAAGTTGTAGACACAACAGCAGCAGGTGACTCATTCACGGCCGCAGTTGCATTTGCTGTTTCCAACGGCAAAGATTACAAGACTGCAGTGGATTTTGCAAACAAAGTATCAAATGTGACTGTAACAAAAGCAGGAGCTCAGACTTCGGTTCCGACTTATGAGGAAGTTAAGGAATTCTACGGAGAAGATCCTGGGATAATATAAGGAATATATATTTATATAGCGAAAAGCCTCCCTTCGGGGAGGTTTTTTGTTGCAATAAAAAAATACGAAATCAACGCTTTTGCATGTTTTTTGCATATTTTTTGCGTAAATATTTCGTCTTTTCTGCATATTTTCGTGTTTTTTCCGGTTTTTGGACTATATTTGTCTATTGTTTTCTTCTTCGAAGTTCTTTTAAAAATTCATCAATATTTCATGTTTTTAATACTCCCGGATTTTTATTTTCGAAGTCCATCAATGCTTTTTTTGTGTCCTTTTCGCCTTGTCTTACCTTCTTATATACTTCTGCATAATTGCCATTTGCAATAGTATCGATTATACTCTCTTTTGCACCTTTCGGAAATCTGTCCCAGGATCCATAAAGATCAATGACGGCTTTTTCTATTCGCTCAAAAGAAATTGGATCTCCGCGTTTTTCATGCTCATTCAGTATTCCGACAATATCTGAAAGATCGTTTTTGTATTGCCTGAATGCCAGTAACTTCATTGCAATCAAGTATTCACCTGTCACGGTTCGCACATTCAAAACCTGATTGAATGTTTTGTAAAATACTGAATATTGGATGAGCTTGCTGCTATATGAATCTGTTTTTCGAAAATCATCGTTCATCCAATCGTCTGGCAGCTCATACTGATCTCGCACATGATTAATTGCATCTTCCATTGCTGATGCAGCATTTATTATTACATCGACATCTGTTGTCATATCTCTGAAGCCATAATTCTCAATAACTGCTGCTCCTCCGATGAGAATAATCTCAGCCTGCGTTTTTCTGCCAACCAGTTTTTTGTACTCTTTTGAAAGAGCATTAAGATAAGAATTCAAATTCTCTTTTTTAAATGATTTTTCGTTTTCGCCTTTAGTTAACATTTCTCACGTCGCTTTCCACGATATTAAATCGCATGAATTCCGGTATCGATTCTTCTATTGCCTTTTTCTTGACATCGCCATTTTTAGATACTGCATCAGCAACTATAATACTCGAAGGATAAACAATATCTTTCAGTTTAGCTTTGCGCAGCTCACTATAAGCATCACAAAGCGGAATATTGTTGACTCTGCAGATATAATCAACCATTGCAAGCAGATACAGACTTTCGGGATACCATGATCTTTTATAATATTCTGTTATCTCGTCCTTTTCGATTGTGTCGATTAAAAAGTCTATGTCGCCAAGTCTTTTTAATTTGTGGCATACATTGCTTTTAAACAAATCAAATGCAGGGCGTGGCTGCATAACCGGTTCCAGTAACTCTTCCATTGTCACATCAAGTTCTTTTGCCAGCTTATACACAGTGTCTGCGCCGCATTTTTCAAGTCTTGTTTTGCCATTGCAGATATCATTGAGTGTCATGTACGGAATGCCGCTGTTTTTGGCAATGCGGTACTTTGACAAATGCTTATTTTCTATGATTTCATTAATTGTCATAAAATCACCTTCCTGCATATTATTATAACGGCACACCGTTATAATGTCAATAAACAAAAACGCCTGTACTCGGATTGAATCACCGAAATCAGGCGCTGTGTATATTACAAATGAGATTCACTTGTCTTCGTTCTTGTTCTGTTTGTTTCTATTGTTTCTAGTATTTGTGCAGTGTTCCTTAATATATTTCTCCACAAAAGGAAAATCTTCTTTCGAAGCATATACCTGGTTGTGTTCGAGTAATTCGTTAACCTTTATCACCCTTGTTAAACGATGTACTCTGACACTTCTGACCTTTGTGAAGTCTGAATATGAACTGGTTTTGGTTGAAGATATTCTGCCTATACCAACCGTTGAAATTCTTCCGGATGCTGCTCCTGCAAATCTTGTGGCTTTGGATATTTTCTTTGCTTTCTTTACCTGACTGTCAACCTGCTTGTGTAAAACTCCGTTTTCATCCATTTCAAACTCAACACAGTATTTGCCGCCCATGATTGCCGCATATACCAAATACCCGAGCAGAGAAACTCCGGTTATGATTGCAAGCACAATTCCGTAACCGCGCAGCAGCCCCAGAAATCCATCCCAGAAAAAGTCGGAATCTCCGAGTCCAATAAAGAATGCAATAACAAATGAAGCAAGCATTATGAAGAAAAATATCTTCCAGATTAGAAAGAATATGGATGGGTTAGTCAGAAGATTAAAGTCATATCTCCAGCGGTATTTTCCGTCGCTGTAAAGAGTTATGTTGTCACTGATCTTCTCGACTTCGACAGGTATTTCTTTTGCTTTTCGTGTCATATATTAGCTCTCCTTGCGGCTTTTTTGTTCAAATCATTATCAACTCTATTGTTTCCATCATGAAAAAAGAAATTCTTTCACATTCTCGTGAACCCTCACACGAATAAATTCGCGTGCTTCCCTTAAATGTAATAATTACACGTAGTCTCTTTAGAAGACGGGAACTTCGTTTCTACAGATACAACCAAAACTCAGATACTTACGACACCATTGTCGAAAGTCCCGCATTAAGGTTAATTAGTGTAGACAACGTGCAGGTGGTTCTCTTGGTGACCTGAGGAACTTTTGCCTCAAGCTCCAACCTCTCCCTCACGGGCAAGGATTTTAGGATTTCTCTTATATAGTATCTGCTTCCAATGTTGTATGATGCGGATAAATCACAGTTGTAGCATTTGCCGTTTTGGAATTTACATAAGCTATATGATTTTAACTTAGCTTCCTTTCCTCGCAATACAACTCCGCTTCCGTCATACGCATACATACTTGTTCCTTTTGCATTTACACGACTTATTCGCATTCCAAGTATATGTGCTTTGTGCGCAACCATTGATTGTACATATCTGTGTCTCCACATGTGAAGAATTTGCTTTTTTGAGCCACTCTTTTTACCTTTGGTATCCAAGTGCTCAAACACTATAACATCAGCTTTGTATTGAACAGCTATATCCATAATAAACTGAGCTGTCTTTACAGATATGTAATCGTTTATTCCAGCAGATTTTGCCCATAGTCTCGGTGCATGGTAATTGCCATTCTGCTGTGCTTTCTTGATGCGATTCATTGAATGATTCAGAGAGTCGTATTCTTTTGGAAGTTTTAGTATTTTTCTTCCAATGACCGTGCCATCTGAATGCATTACTGAAATCGCAGCCGCACTGTTTATTCCGAGATCTACGGCAACTATGGTTTGCTTGAATATATTTGTGTCGGACAGTTTTGCATATTCCTCTAGCGGATAATCCAAA
>JAILLB010000044.1 GCA_024693345.1 Clostridiales bacterium | reverse complement strand
ATTTGGACAAAAAGATCAATAACAACTTTTTTGCAAACCAAAATCAGGCTGATGTCATTGCAAAAGGCAAACAACATCATCACGATGTTCTTGAATATATCAAGGAAAAGGTCTTAGAAGACGAAGACATCGATTTCTAATAACATATAATATTTTTCAGATTATCAATAAACCACAAAAATAATATCAATATGGGATTTTTTGAATTTTTGTTCGGAAAACAAAATGAAACAAACAACCAGGCTGACCTGAAAACTCAGCAAAGCAGTGCTAGCACGCTATCTAGCGCGGCATCATTGAACAAAAACACTTCAACTCCTAAGTCCACAGCGAAGCCGAAGAAAACCATTGTCACCAACAGTATTGATGACATCTATGGAAAAGGCTTTCGTTTTATCGTTGACAGGTATGAAGAATGGGCTAACCAAAAATGCATTAGTCAAGACAAACTTGATGGCGAGATTGTTGCAGAAGTTCAAGGAGATAAAATCGTCTTCACAATTTCAGGAGCAGAGCGACTTGATATTGTCAGCACACTTTCCATGAGCCTTTCTCATCCTAATTCTCAAGTTCTCAGATCCAAAGGGAATCCACTAGTTCAAAGCGATAGAATACAATATCTAGCAAACAATGTTAGTGGGGATAATGTTCCGTTCCTTTGTCATCTTTTTTATGAAAACGGCAGAATATCATATGTGCGTTTCGCTTTTATGGATCCCAATTCGTCAGCACTGTTCCCTATGACAAGTAGAATTTACGAGTTCTACGGTGATATGGTTGAATTGACAGGTTCTTCTAAAACCAAAGCCTCTGAAAAGAATGAATTTACCCCATTTGTCTTCAAATCCACATGTCATCAGAGATATGAAAATCTTATGCCTGTGAGGGGGCTTCAACAATGTCTGAGAACTATATCTGTTGAAAAAAACATAAACGGATGCTCAGGATATTTGATTAAGCCTGGTGACGGGTATATCGTTAAACTGTTTAACAACGACACAGGTCAGCCTAACATGTCAGATAAGCCAATGAGAGTAAAAAGCATTTCAAATGATTTGGTTGTATTACAAGGCTATCCTTTAAAAGCAATGGCACCATTCGGTTGGATGGATGTTGATTACTCTGAATATGGACTTGATGTTCACTACCGCAACGGAGAGATAGAGAAGTGTGTGCTCCATATGTATGAAAGAGATACTTTTATTGAATACAGGAAGTAGCAAGCAAATCTTCTCCTTGTATTGAGGTCTTTTCCTATGATCGATAACAACTGGTATATTGACTTAGCTATTGCAAGTGATCGGGATTTAGCCGGTTACTTGCAATCAAGACCTCATGATGAAGAATTAGGAGAATCACTCGATCTCTACGAAAAGCAACTCAGAGAAGAAGGAAAACTGACAGAGAAGGCTAAAAAGGACATTCGCAGCATTCATCTCCAGTATATTTCAAGTCTTAAAGATTCAGACCTAGCGATAAAAACAATTTCGGATGTATATACGGAAGAAGATGACATGCTCCAAGGATTCTGCGAAGATCAAGTTGTTTTATATAAAACAACACTCGAAGAATCACATATTCGTAGTTTTGCCGATGCATACCAAACAGTAGAATCGCCTTATGTGACTTATAACATGGCAAAGACACTTCTTCGCTACCATGTTATGGATAAATCTATGGAGTATTATAAAAAATCATTATGGTCATCATTATACTCCATAGAACGCTTTTGGAACAACAAGGAAGCCGTTTATGCCTGCACAGAGTTATTGTTCGATGTTGTTTCCAGCGAGCGCTTTAACTTAACCAATTGTAATGACGTACTGTTTGGAAAAGTTCTGGAATATACATACCTCTTATTGTCTCGTGTAGTACTTTGGCCTGAAGATACAGATGAAAGATTTGATGAGTTTGATGTCCCGATAACATATCGTCACAAAATATCGAGCCTTAACAAAAGAGCATATATACTTAACAATCATAAAGACTATTTTGAGGAACTTGTTCCATCATATTCAACACCTGAAACCTTATCTATTGCAGATTATTCTTTGTCTCATGACTATGCCTTCATGGGAAATCACATAGGCACTAAATCACTTTTCAAGCTTGATGCAGGAAAATTGTACGATTCACTTTCAGGAAATGGCGGAATACCATTTTCGACAGCAATCCGTGATGCAAAGAATGACAGTTTTGAGCTTGCATATCGATTCTATATAAAATACAAAAAAGGCGATTATCATATTACAGCGGAAGAATATGAACTTGTTTTTGATTTGCTCCGAGAAATCGTGAGTGAGAAACATGAGCCAATTAACAAATTTGATGAAAAACAAATTCGTCAATACCTGTTAGATAATGGCATAGACTGTTTCTATCATTTTACCGAAAGAGAAAACATTGAGAACATAAAGAGAAACGGAGGCATATGTTCCTTGAAATATTGTCTTCTTAATGCTATAGAAGTCAGCACAAAAGGAGATATGAC
>JAILLB010000035.1 GCA_024693345.1 Clostridiales bacterium | reverse complement strand
TAAATAGCTGTATATCCACCGTTTCTTTCGGCATACTGTGTAGCAACCTCATCAAACAACTTCTTAACTACATCCTCTTTTGTGATATATGATAATGCCTGACGACGTGCAGCCAATGTATTAGTCTTGCCGAGTGTAATCATTTTGTCAGCCATGATTCTGACTTCTTTAGCTCTTGAAAGTGTTGTTTCAACAGAGCCGTTCTCTATAAGATATGTAACCATACCTCTGATCATAGATACCCTGGCAGCAGTTGGTCTGCCAAGTTTTCTAGTTCCGGACATACTGATTAAATCCTCCTTTGATTATTTTGAAAAGGACCGGGTCACTTTACTCAACAACTCATTCGTCGTCTCTTCTCAATGAGAGTCCGAGAGAATGGAGTTTAACATTAATTTCTTCAAGTGATTTCTTTCCAAGGTTTCTGAATTTCATCAGTTCTGCCTCGGTCTTATTTGTCAAATCACCGACAGTATCAATGCTTGAACGCTTCAAGCTGTGATAGCTGCGCTGTGAAAGGTCAAGTTCTTCAATGGTCATCTCAAGCTCTTTATCCTTTGTTGATTCCTGAGCTTCTGCCATGAACTCTGCGTTCTTGGCGTCATCGGACAATTCAACAAAGAAGTTGAGGTGGTCGTTGAGTATCTTGGCTCCCAATGAAACCGCTTCTTTAGCGGAAATAGTTCCATTTGTAAGAACATTTAATGTGAGTTTATCGTAATCGGTAATATTTTTTACACGTGTATTCTCTACTTTGTAGTTGACATTGTAGACCGGTGTAAAAATTGAATCAACGTATATTACGCCGAGTTGACCGGCGGAATAATCCTGTTTATTCTTTTCCTGTGAAACATAGCCACGGCCGTGATCGAATGTAAGATCCATATGGAAATGTACACCGCTGCTGACTGTAGCGATATGCAGTTCAGGATTAAGAACATGGAGTTCATCGTCACTAACGATATCTCCGGCAGTAACTTCGCACGCACCGGTAACATCGATAGACACTGTCTTGGCTGTCTGTGAGTGAAGCTGTGCAACAATACCCTTAACATTGAGTACTATTTCACATACGTCTTCCTTGACACCCGGAACAGTTGAGATTTCATGAAGAACGTCCTGTCCACCGCCGCTGATGCGGATGCTGACAACAGCAACACCGTTGAGAGAGCTCAAAAGCACTCTGCGGAGAGCGTTTCCAAGTGTTGTTCCGAATCCTCTTTCAAGAGGCTCTACAACAAAAGATGCGCTTCTGCCGTCTTCGCTCTGGTCGACAATACTTATCTTCGGTTTTTCTATCATCTCTATCATTAATTATCCCTCCTGATATTTTAGTATTCGTAAATAGTATGCGTACCGTGCATCTTGAATGCAAAATACAAACAAGCTGCACAATAAACACATTATTTGGAATACAACTCGACGATTGCCTGTTCGTTTACTGGAACGTCAATCTGATCTCTTGTCGGAAGTGCTGTAACTGTAGCTTTGCAGTTTTCTTTGTCTACGTCAAGCCAGTTCGGAGCAATTCTGCCGTCTGTTGATTCGAGAATATCTTTATAAAGCTGATTTGTTTTGTATTTTTCTTTCAGCTGGATAACATCGCCTGCTTTTACGAGGTAAGAAGGAATGTTAACATTCTTTCCGTTTACTGTGAAATGAGCGTGTCCAACTATCTGACGAGCTTCTCTTCTGGTTCTGGCAAGATTCATTCTGAATACAACACTGTCAAGTCTTGATTCAAGTAAAATCAAAAGGTTTTCACCTGCCTGTCCACTCATGTTTGAAGCTTTTTCAAAATAGAGACGGAACTGTTTTTCAAGTACACCGTAAATGAATTTAGCTTTCTGTTTTTCTTTGAGCTGAATTCCGTATTCACTTGATTTCTTTGTGTTCTTTTTGGTCGTTCTGTTAGAAGCCTTCTTGTCGCTTCCTATGTATGCAGGTTCAAGACCAAGTGATCTGCATCTTTTAACAACTGGAACTCTATCTATAGCCATATTGTTTGCCTCCGATTATACTCTTCTGATCTTAGGAGGTCTGCATCCATTGTGAGCAACGGGTGTGACGTCACGGATCAGTGTAACCTGAAGACCCTGTGTTGCGAGAGCTCTGATTGCAGATTCTCTGCCCTGACCGGGTCCTTTGACATAAACTTCAACTGTCTTCATGCCGTTATCAAAAGCTGTCTTAGCTGCAGCTTCTGCTGCCATCTGAGCTGCGAAAGCCGTTGACTTTCTTGCACCCTTATAACCAAGTTCGCCAGCTGATGCCCAAGCAACAGCGTTTCCGTTTGTGTCTGTGATTGTTACTATTGTATTGTTGTAAGTAGCACGGATATGAGCTACGCCGTTTTCAACGACTCTACGGTCGCGGCGTTTTTTAACTGTTTTTTTCTCAGTTCTAGCCATTTGTCTCTGTCACTCCTTATTTCTTCTTGTTAGCAATTGTCTTTGCTTTGCCTTTTCTGGTTCTGGCATTTGTTCTTGTTCTCTGTCCACGAACCGGCAGGCCTTTGAGGTGTCTTGTTCCGCGATAACTTCCGATTTCAATGATTCTCTTTATATCCATTGATACTTCTGTACGGAGAGCACCCTCAACTTTGTGAGAATTTTCTATCTCGTCACGAAGTTTTGAAACTTCTTCTTCTGTTAAATCCTTGCAACGCGTATCAGGGTTAACGCCTGTTTTCGCAAGAATCTGATTTGACGTTGTTCTACCGATTCCGTAGATGTATGTCAAACCGATTTCAACTCTTTTCTGGTTAGGTAATTCTACGCCAGCTATACGAGCCATATTTGTTTCCTCCTTCTCTTAAGGGATCAGCCTTGTCTCTGCTTGTGTTTTGGGTTTTCACAGATAACCATTACATTTCCATGTCTCTTGATTATCTTGCATTTGCTGCACATTTTTTTGACGGAAGGTCTGACTTTCATATTATATCACCATTCCTTTCGGTAATTTTAATCATTCGCCCTGCAGTCTCCATGTAATACGTCCTTTTGAAAGGTCATATACAGAGACTTCGACCGTTACTCGGTCACCGGGCACGATTCTAATATAGTTCATACGTAACTTTCCGGATATCTGGGCAGTTACAATATGTTTGTTTGGTAGTTCTACTTTAAATGTTGTGTTCGGCAAAGCCTCAACAACTCTTCCTTCGAACTCAATGACGTCATCTTTTGGCATCTATTCCTCCGATTTGTATTACTCTACTTTAGTGAGCAATTCGGGTTCTCCATCAGTAATCACGATCGAATGTTCGTAATGAGCAGCCAATGAACCGTCACATGTAACAACAGTCCAATTGTTCGGTTCTGTTCTTACTCTGTACGAGCCCATTGTAATCATAGGTTCAACTGCTATCGTCATTCCCTCGTACAGTCTGGGACCTCTTCCTCTCGTCCCGAAGTTGGGAACTTCCGGATCTTCGTGAAGATCTTTGCCCACACCGTGACCGACATACTGACGTACAACTCCATATCCTTTTGATTCAGCATATTCGCTTACGGCAGCACCTATATCTCCGACTCTGCCTCCGGCCTTAGCCTGAGCAATACCGCGGAAAAAACTCTCCTTGGTAGCCTCTATGAGTCTCATCGCAGCATCGGATACTTTGCCCACCGGAAATGTGTTTGCACTGTCTCCGGTATATCCCTTGTACTCTGCACCGCAGTCAATCTTGACTATGTCTCCTTCTTTTAGGATCCTGTCGTGACTCGGAATTCCATGTATCACTTCATCGTTTATGCTCACGCATACTGCGCCGGGAAATCCGCCGTAGCCGAGAAATGTCGGTTTGCAGTTACAACGTTCGATATATTCGCGAATTACTTTGTCTATGTAAGCTGTAGAAACACCCTCTTTAATGTGATCTCTTCCGACCAGAATTGCCTCTCCGGTAATTCTTCCGGCGATTCTCATTAAATCGAGCTGTTCTTTGTTTTTGATTATGATCATTTGTTTCTGACCTTTTCTATTTCGGCAAGAGTAAGTCTTGTTGTATCGTCCTTAACCTCTTGTCCTTCAACTGTCACTAGGACACCCTTTTTAAAATAGTAGTCAATTAGTGGTTCAGTCTGTTCGTGATAAACATCAAGTCTGTGTTTGACAACCGCCGGGTCATCATCTTTTCTGATAATGAGTTCACCACCGCAGACATCGCATATTCCTTCAACTTTGGAAGGACTTGATTCGACATGATAAGATTTGCCGCATTCCTTGCAAACGCGTCTGCCTGACATGCGCTTGATAATTCTCTCGTCGGAAACATGAATGTTAACTACGAGGTCGAGTTTGATACCCATTTTGTCAAGTGCTTCAGCCTGAGAAACATTTCTCGGGAAGCCATCGAGGATATAGCCGTTGGCGCAATCCTTTTCTGACAATCTTTCATTTACTATTCCGATTATTACTTCATCAGGAACAAGTGATCCCGAATCAACATATTTTTTTGCCAAAGTTCCGAGTTCGGTTCCGTTTGCCATTGCTTCGCGGAGCAAAGCTCCCGTTGAAATGGCCGGAATTGAATACTTTTCGGAAACTATTTCAGCTTGTGTTCCTTTTCCGGCACCTGGAGCGCCCAGAAACATCAGTTTCATAAGTATTACCTCCGTGTCTCCTTTTTCCGTATCCGGAAATGAATCCGGATACGAAAAAGTATGATTATTATTTAAGGAATCCTTTGTAGTGTCTGAGTGCGAGCTGAGATTCGAGGTCACGTACCGTTTCAAGAACAACGCCTACTACGATGAGAAGTGTTGAACCTGAGAATGATACGATACCGAGACCAACTGCGAACAGATCAACTGAAACAATGTTAATCATGAGCGGTACACAGCATACAATTCCGAGGAAGAAAGCACCCATAAGGACTACTTTGTTCAATACTTTCTTGATATACTGTGCAGTCGGTTTGCCCGGTCTGATTCCAGGAATTGATCCACCCTGCTGCATAAGGTTGTTTGATACTTCCACAGGATTGAAAGAAATCGATGTGTAGAAGTAAGCAAATCCAATAATCAATAGGAACATCATCAAACAATAAATCCAGCTATCGGATGCCAATGCTCTTTGTATGCTGTACCAGAATGTTCCTTCCTTCGGGTTTACAAAGTAAAGAATTGTAACCGGAAGTGAAACGATTGTGGATGCGAAAATTATTGGCATAACACCGGACATATTGAGTTTGATTGGAAGATTTGAATTCTGTCCGCCGTACATCTTTCTTCCGACAACACGCTTTGCGTACTGAACCGGAATACGTCTTTCTGCATCAGACATGTAAACAACAAACAGGATTGATCCGACAACGATAACAACTGCAAGTACACAGAGTACGATTGCAACTGCAAGGTAAGCGTTGTCGCCCTTGAGATATTCTGAGATCTGATTTGCGAATGTCGAAATTGTGGACGGAAGTCCTGTTACGATATTTGCAAAGAGGATCATTGAGACACCATTGCCCAATCCCTGTTCGTCTACCTTTTCAGCGAGCCACATGATAAGCATTGCGCCTGCTGTGTAACACAGGATGATTGTAGCAGCTACAAAGAACTTCCAGAATCCTTCAGCTTCGTAAACGATGTTTCCGTAAACCGAAGTGATTTGGCTTGATGTCAAAATTGAATAATATCCGTAAGAAGTTATCAGAGCAAGAGCAACTGTGAGATAACGTGTTATCTTGTTGATCTTCTTTCTGCCCTCTTCGCCTTCCTTTGAAAGACGTTCAAGAGCAGGAATTGCTACTGTAAGCAACTGGATAACGATTTGTGCTGTGATGTAAGGTGATACTGACAGAGCAAACAGTGTTGCTTTTGAGAATGCATCACCGGAGAGGATGTTCAGGTATGTAAATACTGAACCAGCTCCGTACATTTCAGCCACTCTGAGTACTGTATTGTCTGTAAAAGGAACAGGCAGTGCAGCACCGATTCTGTAAATAAGCAGTATGAAGAGTGTGAATAGAATCTTTGTTCTAATCTCTGGCACCTTCCAAGCGTTTTGAAGCGTTCTAAACAATTAGACCACCTCGCACTTTCCGCCTGCCTGCTCAATAAGCTGTTTGGCACCGGCTGTAAATGCGTGAGCCTGAACTGTGAGCTTTTTCTCAAGCGGTCCACAGCCAAGAACTTTAACACCGTCATTTACTTTTCTTACAATTCTCTTCTCGAGAAGATCTTCAACTGTTACGGTTGCACCGTCTTCAAAGACGTTGAGATCCGAAACGTTTACGATTGAGTATTTAACTGCAAATCTATTATTGAATCCTCTCTTGGGGAGTTTTCTGTAAAGCGGAATCTGACCACCTTCAAAACCAATGCGGACACCGCCGCCTGATCTTGCGTTCTGACCCTTGTGCCCTTTACCTGCTGTCTTTCCGTTACCGGAACCAACACCTCTGCCTTTACGCCAAGCGGGTGTCACTGAACCGACTGCAGGGCTAAGTTCGTTAAGCTTCATTTTGGTTTTCCTCCTTATAACGTGATTGTTGACGCGATTGCGGATGCTTATTCAGCATCTTCAACTTTTATAAGGTGAGCGAGAACTTTCGCTTTACCCAATACTGAAGCGTCTTTGTTTTGTACAGTTGAGTCACCAATCTTTCTGAGACCGAGTGTTTTTGCTGTAGCTTTCTGGTTCGGTTTAGCAGCAATAAGGCTACCTGTCAAAGTAATTCTGATCTTTTCCATCGTATTACCCCTCCAAATTAGTCCTTATTCTTTCCGCGGACTGCTGCGATCTGATCAGCTGTTCTGAGTGCGCTGAGTCCTGCGAATGTAGCTTTAACCACGTTGGTAGGATTGCTTGAACGGAGACATTTAGCTCTTATGTCTTTGATTCCTGCCATTTCAACAACGGCACGAACTGTTCCCGATGCGATGATTCCGGTACCGGGAGCAGCGGGTTTAAGCAATACTCTTGCCGCACCGTATCTGCCGATTATTTCGTGGGGTATTGTGTTGTTATTGAGAGAAACCTCAATAATGTTCTTCTTAGCATCTTCGATTCCCTTACGAATTGCTTCCGGGAATTCCATTGCTTTTCCGAGTCCGTAGCCAACGTGACCATTGTAGTCACCTACGACCATGATTGCTGTCTGACGTCCGATACGACCACCCTTGACAGTCTTGGAAACACGGTTGGTAGCGACCGTTTTTTCGGTCAATGTTTCTGGATTTACATAAATTCTAGCCATGTTACCCTCCTATCAGAATTCCAGGCCGCCCTCACGGGCGCCGTCTGCAAGTGCTTTTACGCGGCCTGTATATACATAACCGCCACGATCGAATACGATTGTCTTGATTCCCTTGTCAACTGCTCTTTCTGCGATAGCCTTTCCGACTTTCTTAGCAGCTTCCTGGTTTCCACCGTATTCAGTGAAATCTTTTTCATAAGTTGAAGCTGATGTTATTGTAACACCATTTACATCGTCAATAAGTTGTGCGCTGATGTGAGCGAGTGAACGATAAACACAAAGGCGCGGTCTGTCAGGAGTACCCGAGATTTTGGCTCTGACTCTCTTATGACGTTTAAGACGTGCTTGATTACTGTCTTTTCTAGATACCATAATATTCCGCTCCTTTCATTATTTACCGGCTTTACCGGTTTTACGGCGAATCTTTTCGCCCTCGTACTTAACACCTTTGCCAAGATACGGCTCAGGCGGTCTCTTATTGCGAATGTTTGCAGCCATTGCACCGACTGACTGTTTGTCTGCGCCGTGAACAATGATTGTTGTTGTGTCCGGTACTTCAAATGAAATGCCGTTTTCAGCCTTGAATATAATCGGATGTGAATAACCGAGAGCAAGGTTGAGGTCTTTTCCCTGGAGGGCAGCTTTGTAACCTACGCCTACGATGAGAAGCTTCTTTGAATATCCTTCATGAACACCTGTGATCAAGTTGTTGATAACAGTACGAGTTGTTCCGTGGAGAGATTTGCTGAGGTTTGATTCATCCGGACGTTCAACTGTGATAACACCGTTTTCGAGTTTGACACTCATCATCGGGTTGTATGTTGTTGAAAGTTCACCTTTAGGTCCTTTTGCAACAACTGTGTTGCCTTCGATTTTTACATCAACACCTGCCGGGACTGTGATTGTTTTTCTACCAATTCTTGACATACCAATCCCTCCCGATTACCATACGAACGCAAGAACTTCGCCGCCGACACCGAGCTCACGAGCCTTTTTGTCAGTAACTACGCCCTTGGATGTAGATACGATTGCGATGCCGAGTCCGTTGAGAACTTTGGGCATTTCTTCACATGTGGAGTAAACACGAAGACCCGGTTTAGAAACTCTTCTGAGTCCCTGGATTGTCTTTGTTTTACCTTTTCCGTACTTAAGGGTAACTCTGATTGTTCCCTGTTTTCCGTCTTCGATAACCTGATAACCGGAAATATAGCCTTCTTCAACGAGGATTTCAGCAATTGATTTCTTCATGTTGGAAGCAGGAATGTCAACGGTTTCATGTTTGGCGTTTGCAGCATTTCTAATGCGAGTAAGCATATCTGCAATTACGTCTGAAATTTGCATTTGATTTTCCTCCTTTAATGCAAGTCTTTTAAGTTTTGGGATTATCCCTATGCTTATCCTTGCTGCCGATAGATTTCGGCGGCGTGTCGGTGGTTAAAGAATTTCTTTCCTGCCGACAAGATGGAGCTTTTGAATTAATTACCAGCTAGCTTTTCTTACGCCGGGGATTTCACCTTTGTAAGCGCGCTCGCGGAAGCAGATTCTGCATATACCGTATTTACGGAGATAAGCATGAGGTCTGCCGCAGATTTTACATCTGTTATATTTTCTTGTGGAAAACTTAGCAGGTTTCTGCTGTTTGAGTTTCATTGATAATTTAGCCATTAGTTAACTCCTTTTCACTTGGAGAAGGGCGCGCCCATCAATGTGAGCAAAGCCTTAGCTTCTTCATCAGTTGTAGCAGTTGTTACAAAGTTAATGTCCATACCTCTGATCTTTTCGATTTTGTCGTACTCGATTTCAGGGAATATGAGCTGTTCTTTCAGGCCAAGTGAATAGTTGCCACGGCCGTCAAATGCATTCGGATTGATTCCTCTGAAGTCACGAACACGTGGAAGTGCAAGTGAGAAGAGTCTGTCAATGAAGTCGTACATTCTGTCGCCACGAAGTGTAACCTTAGCACCGATTTTCATACCGGCTCTAACTTTGAAGTTAGCTACTGATTTTCTTGCGTATGTAGGAACTGCTCTCTGTCCTGCAATTGTTGTAAGTTCTTCAATTACGGTGTCAATAACTTTAGCGTTGTCCTTGCCGTCTCCAGCACCTACGTTGATAACGATTTTATCAAACTTCGGAATCTGCATCGGGCTCTTGTAGTTGAACTGCTTCTGGAGTTCCGGAGCAACGTTCTTCAAATAATATTCTTTCATTCTAGACATTATTCCGTACCTCCTTACTTAGTCTCTTTTTTTGCTTTTGACTTTGTTGTCTTAGCTTTTTCAGTTGTTGTCTTTGCTTTGGGTTCGTCGTTCTTTGTGTACTTACGAACTTTGCAAGCATAGATAGCGCCTTCAACTTCCATGATTCCGCTTGGATCATTCTGTTTTCTGGCTTTTACGTGTTTGGTCTGAACATTGACCTTTTCTACGATAACTTTTCCTTCTTTCGGGGAAACTTCGACAACCTTGCCGACTTTACCCTTGTCATTACCGGAAAGAACTATAACAGTATCGCCTTTTTTAACGTGAAGATTATTCATGTGTTAGCCTCCTATTAAAGTACTTCCGGAGCCAGTGAAAGAATCTTAAGATAATCTTTTTCTCTCAATTCTCTGGCTACAGGTCCAAAGATACGTGTACCTCTGGGTGTGTTATCTTCTTTTATAATAACGGCTGCGTTTTCGTCAAATCTGACTGTTGATCCGTCAGCGCGTTTGATTGGATTAACGGTGCGTACGATAACTGCCTTAACGACTTCGCCTTTTTTGACTTGTCCGCCGGGAGCGGCTTTTTTAACCGCACATACTACAACGTCTCCGACACCGGCATATCTTCTACCGGTACCGCCGAGCACACGAATGCACATTAGTTCTCTTGCGCCTGTGTTGTCGGCGACATTCATAAGTGACTGCTGTTGTATCACTGTGATTCCTCCTTAAATTCTACATCTCACGGGATTTGTACATTACAATATATAATGTATGTTGCACCCTGCACTGTAGATATTATTTTGCCTTTTCAATCACAGATACAAGACGCCATCTTTTTTCTTTTGAAAGAGGTCTTGTCTCCATGACGCTGACTTTATCGCCGACGGTGCACTCGTTGTTTTCATCATGCACCTTAATCTTTACTGTTCTTTTCATGACTTTGCCGTATTTGGGATGTTTAACATTGTCTTCGATTGCGACTACAATTGTCTTGTCCATCTTATCGCTAACGACTTTGCCAACTCTCGTTTTTCTGAGAGATCTTTCTTGTACTTCGCTCATCTTTTATCTCCTCTCTACAGATCATTGCTCATCGTTCTTTGAACGAAGAACGGTCATTACTCTTGCAATGTCTCTTTTTGTATCTGTGATTTTGTGAGGATTATCAAGCTGGTTGGTAGCAAGTTGGAAGCGAAGGTTGAATAATTCTGTCTTTAATTCTTTAAGCTTAGCGTTCAACTCTTCTGTAGTCATAGACCTAAGTTCTGTTGCTTTCACTGTCTTAACCCTCCTCTTCCTCTTTCTTCATGAACTTACATTTGATCGGGAGCTTGTAGCTTGCAAGACGCATAGCTTCCTTTGCATCTTCTTCATCAACGCCGCCCATTTCAAACATAACTCTACCCGGCTTAACTACTGCAACCCAGTATTCAGGTGTACCTTTACCGGAACCCATACGAGTTTCAGCAGGCTTTTCTGTGATAGGCTTGTCGGGGAAAATTTTAATCCAAACCTGGCCGCCACGTTTGATATATCTTGTCATAGCAATACGGGCTGCTTCAATCTGGTTACTTGTAATCCAAGCAGGTTCAGTAGCAACCAATCCGTATTCACCATATGTGATTGTGTTGCCTCTGTATGCCTTACCTGTCATACGACCACGCTGTACACGTCTGTATTTAACTCTCTTAGGCATTAACATTTTCAGCACCTGCCTCTCTCGGCTTTCTCGGACCACGGTTTGCATTGTTTCTGTGGTCACCATTGTTATTTCTGCGTTCACCGTTGTTGAAATTCTTACCGCCGGCATGATTCTGATTTCTATGCTCGCCGTTGTTATTTCTGCGGTCTCCGCCCTTGCCGTTTCTTCTGTTGTTGTTACGTTCACCGGGAACATAACCTTTTGCCATCTTTTCAGCAAGAATTTCGCCCTTGTAGATCCAGCACTTAATACCGATTCTACCATAGGTTGTCTTAGCTTCTGCAAATCCGTAGTCGATGTCTGCACGAATTGTCTGAAGCGGGATTGTACCTTCGTGGTATGTTTCGCTTCTTGCAATTTCAGCACCGTTCAAACGGCCGCCTGCTGTGAGTTTGATACCCTTAGCGCCAAGTCTTCTTGTTCTGCTGATAGCCTGTTTCATTGCACGACGGAAAGCAATTCTCTTCTCAATCTGAGCTGCGATGCTTTCAGCAACGAGCTGAGCGTCGAGATCAGGAGATTTGATTTCTTTAACGTCAACAGAAACCTTCTTGCCAACCATCTTTTCGATCTCTGAACGAAGTTTGTCGATTTCTGATCCTGCACGGCCGATAACCATGCCGGGTTTAGCACAATGAATGATAACTTTTACGTTCTGAGCAGTACGTTCGATTTCAATCTTCGGAATGCCAGCATCGTAAAGTTTTTCTTTTAAATATTTTCTTACCTTATAATCTGAGACGAGGGTGTCACCGAATGTCTTGTCATTCTCGAACCATCTGGAATCCCAGTCACTTATAACACCGACTCTAAGTCCGTGTGGATTAACTTTCTGACCCATATGTCATCCTCCCTCTCAGTTTCTTTCCTTGAGAACCAAAGTAACATTACTTGTTCTCTTGAGTAATCTGTCTGCGCTTCCCTTAGCTCTCGGAAGCATTCTCTTCATAGTCGGGCCCGGGCAAACAAAGCATTCAGCAACATACAGTCTTGATGTATCCATGCCGAAGTTGTTTTCAGCGTTTGCCATAGCACTCTTTAAGAGTTTCACCAAATATTCGCTTGCGCTCTTTGGTGTGTTTTTAAGAATTCCCATAGCGTATTCCGCATCTTTTCCTCTGATGAGGTCAAGTACGATCTGTACTTTGCGCGGGGAAATTCTGGCGATTTTTAGATAAGCTCTAGCTTCTTCCATTTATTTATTCCTCCTTAACAAAGTACCGGATTACGAACCAGTGTTAGATGTTTTCGTTCCTGAATGGCCACGGAATGTTCTTGTCGGAGCAAATTCTCCGAGTCTGTGACCGACCATGTCTTCTGTAACATATACAGGCACGTGTTTTCTTCCATCGTGAACAGCTATTGTGTGTCCAACGAATTCAGGGAAAATAACGGAAGCACGTGACCAGGTTTTGATAACCTTTTTCTCACCGGCGTTATTCATAGCAACTACTCTTGAATAAAGCTTTTCATCGACAAAAGGTCCTTTTTTAAAGCTTCTGCTCATATTCTGCCTCCTAATTATTTACCATTTCTGTGTTTTACGATAAGCTTTTCTGTTCTAGCCTTCTTATTTCTTGTCTTATAGCCAAGAGCCGGTTTACCCCAAGGAGTAACTGGGCTGGGAAGACCGATAGGTGACTTACCTTCACCACCGCCGTGCGGGTGGTCGCATGGGTTCATGACTGAACCACGAACTGTCGGGCGGATGCCTTTGTGACGAGTTTTTCCGGCCTTACCAACCTTGACATTTTCATGATCAAGATTTGATACCTGACCGATAGATGCTCTGCAGTCGAGTCTGACAAGACGAACTTCACCGGAAGGAAGCCTTATCTGAGCCATTCCGTTTTCCTTAGCCATAAGCTGAGCTGCGGAACCGGCGCTGCGGGCAAGCTGTCCGCCTTTACCCGGGTTGATCTCTACATTATATACTAATGTACCGACCGGGATGTTAGCCAGAGGAAGTGTATTTCCCGGCTTAATGTCTGAATTGGCTCCTGAATAAACCATGTCTCCGTCTGTCAAACCTACGGGAGAGATGATATATTTCTTTTCGCCGTTTTCATACTGAATAAGTGCGATATAAGCTGTACGGTTAGGATCGTATTCAACGCCTATAACCTTAGCTGCGCCATCATAGTAGTCTCTCTTGAAGTCTACTATTCTGTACTTCTGTCTGTTGCCGCCGCCCTGATGACGAACGGTGATCTTACCATAGCTGTTTCTGCCTGAGTGTTTCTTCTTAACGGTAAGAAGGCTCTTCTCCGGTGTGTGCTTTGTGACTTCCGCAAAATCCGGAACTGTCATTCCACGTCTGCCGGGAGTAGTGGCTTTATATTTAATTGTTGCCATATTCTCTATTCCTCCTCATTAAATCATGCCGTCAAAGAACTCGATTGACTTTGAATCAGCTGTAAGTGTAACAACAGCTTTTTTCCAAGTTCTTGTATAACCCGGAGCTCTGTTTCCGACTCTTCTCGGTTTTCCTTTAACTCTTGATGTGTTGACCGCTGCAACCTTAACGCCTTCAAATACTGTTTCAACAGCTTTTGCGATTTCAGGCTTTGTAGCACTGGGAAGTACTTCGAATGTGTACTTTTTGTTCTTGACACCATCAAGGCTTGATTCTGAAATAATCGGTCTGATTATAATATCTTCGGCGAATTTCATTTTGCATAAACCTCCGTGATCTGGTCTACGGCGCCCTTAGCAGCAACGAGTTTTGTGCAGTTGAGTACGTCATAAACATTGATTGTGTTGGCATACGCTGTCTTTACGCCTTCGATGTTTGAAAGGCTGCGAACGACTTTATCATTCTTTTCAGCAAGAACAACAAGAGTCTTACCTGTAGCACCCACTGCGCTGAGCATTGATGCCATTGTCTTTGTCTTGTATTCATCAGCTGTGATAGCGTCGATAACGACAAATTCGTCACCAGCAACTTTTGAAGAAAGAGCTCCTTTGAGAGCGAGTTTTCTTGTTTTCTTATTCATATCTGTGCGATATGATCTCGGTTTCGGACCAAGTGCAACGCCGCCGTGTGTCCACTGAGGAGCACGTGTGCTGCCCTGTCTTGCTCTACCTGTGCCTTTTTGTCTCCAAGGCTTCTTGCCGCCACCACTGACTTCAGTTCTTGTCAATGTTGACTGAGTTCCCTGTCTCTGATTGAGAAGGTAAGCTCTTACTGCGGAGTGAATAACAGCTTCTTTGACTTCAACAGCAAATACTGCGTCATCAAGCTGAACTGAACCGACAACAGCGCCGGACATGTTATATAATTTAACTTCAGCCATTGTTATTTACCTCCATTAACCCTTTACCGTGTTGCGAATGAACACGATTCCGCCCTTAGCACCCGGGATGGCGCCTTTGACAGCTATCAGATTCTTTTCTGCGTCAACCTTAACTACGTTGAGGTTCTGAACTGTGATCTGAACATTGCCGAACTGGCCGGGCATGTGTTTGTTTTTGTAAATTCTCGATGGGTCAGAGTTAGCACCCATTGAACCTGGTTCACGGTGAACAGGACCGACACCATGTGTCATCTTTAATCTGTGCTGATTCCATCTCTTGATAACGCCGCTGAATCCGTGGCCCTTTGAGATGCCAGTCACATCAACTCTGTCTCCTGCTGCAAAAACATCAGCTGATATAACGTCGCCGACGTTCATGTCTTTAGCTGTGTCAAGTCTGAATTCTTTCAGGTACTTCTTTGTTGAAAGACCAGCCTTTTTGTACTGACCAGCAACAGGCTTAGATAATTTCTTTTCTACGATGTCCTCGAATCCGAGCTGGACACTGTCGTATCCATCGGTTTCCACTGTCTTCTTCTGAACGACAGCACAAGGACCGGCTTCAATAACTGTAACCGGGATTACGCTTCCGGTTTCGTCGAAGATCTGTGTCATTCCAATCTTCTTGCCGATGATTCCTTTTTTCATTTTTTTCCTCCTAATGTTTGGTTATTGGTTGACCTTCATTTGTTCTGAGCGGGTCAACATGACCGGGGCATATAATTTTAAGGAAAAACTTTCGATTAAAATGTGTATGCTGTGTCGTTGATGGATTAAAGTTTAATCTCTATTTCAACGCCGGCGGGAAGTTCGAGACTTGTAAGTGCATCTATTGTTGCCTTTGTGGGCTTAATAACATCAATAAGTCTCTTGTGTGTTCTGTACTCAAACTGTTCACGGCTATCTTTGTACTTGTGAACTGCTCTGAGGATTGTAACGATTTCCTTGTCTGTCGGAAGCGGTACAGGTCCTGATACAGTTGCACCATTTCTCTTTGCTGTTTCAACAATCTTTGTTGCTGCAGCATCAATCAATGTGTGATCATAGCTTTTAAGTTTGATTCTTACTTTTTCGCTGACTGCCACTTTATTATTCCTCCTGTCAAGATTTTGAGTTGGCGTTTGTCCGTTTGTATATATAAGGAAACGTGATTATTACGCCCGTGTGGAACACTCATCCGGGAGTTTCCATACTCCCCAATTTAAAACCGGATAAAAACTCCGGTAATTTCAATGTTTTCTTCCGGATTAACACTGCACGCAGTGCAATATCCAAATCATCAAAATCGTGTTCTCCTTCGGGCTTTTCGCCCGGCTTAATGTCGGACATACTCCGGTATAGTTACCTGCAAAAAACAGCAATCTATACCCTCCACGCTAAATCAAGCCCGACTATTTTACAACATACTTTTCTCAATTGCAAGTACTTTTTTCACTTTTTTTGTTTATTTTTTATTTTTTACGTGATATAATCCGTGTGAAGTTAAAAATATATGCAAAACAAGAGGTTTTTATGGTTAAATCTATAGATTACAAAACCAGCGGCACATGTTCGAGAATGATACACGTGGAAGCTGAAGACGGAGTTATAACAAACTGCAAAATATATAACGGATGTCCGGGAAACACTCTCGGAATTTCCAAAATAGTTGTAGGCATGAAAGTTGAAGATGTAATAAACACTTTCAAAGGATTGAAATGCGGAACAAAGGACACTTCATGCCCGGACCAGCTGGCACGCGCGCTCTCTGCCCTTTCAGAACAATAACGACCGCTGTCGGAATAATGTACCCGTAGTGTAATTGGATAACATAGTGACCTCCGACGTCACCGATTCCGGGTTCAATTCCCGGCGGGTATACCATCAATAAATGGGTCGTTTCAATTTACGGCCCATTCACTGTTTTCAGGGAGAATATTGTGACTTCACAAGAAACAACAATCAACAAAAAGCAATCTGTATTAACCAGAGCACTTAAGTTCATAGCATTCAGTCTAAACTGCTTTGTTATATTCATTTTAGCCGTCATTGCATTCCCTTTTGTCAAGAGCAAAGTCATAGGCAAAGAAAACGTCAAAAAAGACGACGAAGCAAGAGTGTTTCTTGCCAATCATTATGAGCTGTTCGGACCGGCAACGTGCTTTTTGTCTTTTCCATATAAAAACAGGGTCTGGGTTCTGGATAAAATGGTGGATTCCAAACTGATGGAAGAACATATGGGGCTCATGATCTACAGAGATTTCAAGAAAGTCCCCAGGTTTGTAAAAAAGATTGCAATAAAAGTCGTCAAAAACCTGCTCCTGACTGCAATAAAACTCGCGGGAGGCATTCCGGTATCACGAGGATACTCGATGAAAAACATTGCAGCAATGCAACAGTCCGTCGCCACGTTTGAACAAGGAAAATCCATCCTGATTTTCCCTGAAAAGGACTACGTGAAGCAAGGCGCAGGAGAACTGATGGACGGATTTGTCTATCTCGGCAATTACTGCTATTCAAAGACAGGCAAAAAAATATCTTTTTATCCGATGTTCATCTCGCAAAAGAAACGAAGAATATGTATTTCAGAGCCAATAAGATACAACCCGGAAAACAGTTCATCTGAAGAAAAAGACAGGATAGTGGCGTATATCCAGGAAGAGATGACAAAATCTTTCGAAGCTTTGGAAAAAGCAAAAAATAATGGTTGATGAAACTGCACAAAGCAATCATCAACCATATTCTTTTGTCTGTATTACTCACCCATGACTTTGACGTTGAATCCGGTGTATTTTCCGAGGGTCTTTATGTCATCAACATAGTCTCCGTAAACAACTGCGAGATGATGTCCGTAACCTCCCTCAGCGAGTTCATGGACAAATTCCCATGCACCGCCTTCCACGCTGTAATATACATCCGGAGAGCATCCGTATCTGTGATATGCACATCCGAGAATTTTGCCTCTGGCAATAAGTATTGATGAACCATCACGGGAAAAACGCCCTATTGTTACTGTCTTGGTACTTCCCTCTGCCATGTTGATCTGGAATTTTGTTCCCCAGCCCGCAAATGTAAACTGTCCTATGTCATAAGGCATATCCGGTTTGTCCAGTCCTTCCATCTTTCTGCTTGGAACGGAGTGGCGCACTTCAAGAGCATATTCATCAAATCCCTCTTCGGGTCCTGAAACTAGTTCAGTTACTCTCAGATCTTCGATTGGTCTCATATGAGGCTTAACAAGGGATGCATTTCCCATGAACACGGATTTTTTTGACAGATACATGAATATCATGACAGCCATCCATGCGTTGATATCTTCTTCGCACGCAGTCGGTATACCGCTGTCCTTGAACAGTGCGTGTGACAGGCACGGAGTGCATTTGTTCTGCATTGGAAGCTGTGATGCACAGAGTTCCATGCAAGCAGTTGTGTATGCATTGCACCCGAGTTCTTCCATCATCTTTTTGACCGCTTCGTAATACTTCAGATCACGGATCATATTCTCTTTTGAAACTGCGGATTTACCTGCATTTTTCAGTATTTCATCTGCGTGTTTTGAAAGCATGTCTTCATCTGTGATTGTCTTCATCACTTCAAAGACATCCTTCATGGATTTACGCGCACCTCTGATTCCGTATTTGGTATTCAGTCCGTATAAATCGGGATTGCTGGACACAACGGAAACAGGAGACTGTTCGCCTGTGGTCAGAACAAGAATCTTTGTGTTTCTGATTGCTTTTTTGACCTGGAGTATTCTAAGAATCTCGTTATACTCTTCAAAATCGTAACCGAAATAGAATTCTCTGCCTGTATCTGCGTAATATGCTCCGAGATCAATCGGTGTAGGTCCTCTGTTAATCATGGATACCGGTTTTCCGAATCTCTCAAGACCCGGTACTCTGTATGAAATGAGGAATATATCCGTATCTTCAAGATCAGGTTTCAATTGATCAAACTGTTCGTCAGACACAAAGAAATTCTCTATATATTCGATATATACTGGTTCAAGCACATTTGCATATTCAGAAGATATATTCTCTTTCAGTTGTTTGTGCCACAATTTGCACTGCTCGCGACCTGTTCTTCTCTCGTATTCAGGAGATAGTTCTTCAGGTCTTCCGACTCTGCAGGGGCCTTCCCAGTATGCTGTGTGTGTTCTGTTTGCAAAAATAGGTTTTATATTTACTTTTACATCGATGGCTCTTTTCATTTTACCCTCGCAATTTATTCATAGTTCAACCCACAACCTTACAGGCTGTGGGTTGCTGAGTGTATTATATTGGTTTATACCGCTTTTTTCAACTATATTTTTGAATTTACCCAGGCAATTAAATCTGCACTTACCTGTTCTCTGTCAAGTTCGTTCAACACTTCGTGGCGATCTCCCTCTCTGAGGTCCAGTATTACATCTTTGCATCCTGCGTTTTTAAGTTTGTCCGCAACTTCTTTGGGTCCCTTTCCGTAATCTCCGACAGGGTCTTCTGTTCCTGAAATTACGCATATAGGCATTTCCTTGTTGATTTTTCCGTACCAGCTGTCCAGGTTACAGTCTCTGTTCATTTTTATGAGTTCATGCATGCCTGATACCGTAAACGGGAAATTTGCAATTTCTTCTGAAAGATGCTGATCAAGCAGTTCATTATCTCTCGTACACCAGTCCCATGCCGTTCTGTTTTCGGTTCTTTCATTGTACTTGCCGAAAGCCATATTTGAAATCATGGGAGAAACGTGCTTTTTGCCGCAGAAAAATCCTATTGTGCTCGATACTGCAAGACCGGCACCGGCAACAGGGTTTCTTCCGCCCGTGCCCATGATAATAAGGACATCAATTGTTTCCGGGAATTTGGCAGCAACAAGTCTAGCAATAAACGATCCCATGCTGTGACCCATCAATACGTGTTTTTTGCCCGGATAGTACTGGGATACGGATTTGTAGAATTCGTTTGTATCGTCCACGACTAAATCTGCTCCGTTCTTGGGGCCGAAATATCCATATTCTTCTTTTTCGGATGTATATGCGTGTCCGACATGGTTACTTCCTACGGCGAGCCATCCGTCCTCTGCCAGTTTTCTCATAAACTGATCGTATCTTCCTATATGTTCAGACATTCCGTGAACAATCTGGAAAATCCCTTTTGGCTCATTTTCCGGAACATATACTTTTCCGTATAGTTGGTGCACTCCATCAGTTGATGGTACTCTTCTCTCCAAAACTTCAATACTCATGGCAATTCCTCACATTGTATATAGTTGATTTTTGTTTACCTGTCGACCCAGCCTGATGCACAGTCAATTGCTTTTCTCCATCCCTTGAGCAGTCTTTCCCTGTCAAATTCAGACATCTGCGGACTGAATTTGTCGTCTGAACCCGAGTTAGGTATCTCATCTCTTGATGAGAACAGTCCGCATCCGAGTCCGGCAAGATAAGCTGCTCCGAGAGCGGTAGCCTCTTTGCAACTTGGGACTATGACATCAACATTGGATATATCCGACTGGAATTGCATCAGGAACTTGTTTGATGATGCGCCTCCGTCTGCCTTAAGAACTTTAATGTTGCTCTTTGTCTCGAGTTCCATTGCCTTTATGACATCGTTGCTCTGATATGCAATTGCTTCAAGGGATGCACGAATAATCTGGTTGCGTCCGCTTCCCCTTGTCATGCCGACAATTACTCCTCTTGCATACATATCCCAGTACGGAGCTCCCAGACCCGCAAAAGCGGGAACAACGTAAACTCCTCCGGAATCTTTTGCCTTTTCAGCAAAGTATTCTGAATCATTTGCTTCTCTCAGTACACCAAGTTCGTCTCTCAGCCATTGGATAACTGCACCGCCCACAAAGACACTTCCTTCAGCTGCATAATTAACTGCGGAATTCTTATCTGACGCAGCAATCGTAGCAAGCATTCCCTTCTTGCCGTCGCATGGAACACTTCCTGTATTCATCAGCAAAAAGCATCCCGTACCATACGTGTTTTTTCCTTCACCGGTGTTGAAGCATTTGTGTCCGAACAGTGCTGCCTGCTGGTCTCCTGCAATACCGGAAATAGGAATGCTGTAGCCTAGGACATCAACGTATCCATACAATTCTCCGCTGCTTCTGACATCAGGCAACATTGAACGCGGAATATTGAACTTTTTAAGCAAAGTTTCATCCCAGTCAAGTTTGTTGATATCGTACAGCATTGTTCTGGAAGCGTTTGTTCTGTCGGTAACATGAACTTTGCCCTTTGTCATTTTCCATGTAAGCCAGGTGTCTATGGTACCGAACAGAAGCTGTCCTCTGTCAGCCATTTCTCTTGCCCCTTCAACATTGTCAAGAATCCACTTGACTTTTGTTGCGGAGAAGTAAGCATCTATGACAAGACCTGTAGTCTTTCTTATGTAGTCGGTCATTCCTTCTGACTTAAGTTCTTCACAATAATCCGAAGTTCTTCTACACTGCCAGACAATTGCGTTGTAAACAGGCTTTCCTGTATCTTTGTCCCATACAACTGTTGTTTCTCTCTGGTTTGTTATGCCTATACATGCAATATCTTCGATGTTGACACCGCTTATTGCTATTGCTTCTGTCATGGTTGCAAGCTGGCTGGCATATATTTCAGTCGGATCATGCTCAACCCAGCCCGGTTTGGGGTATATCTGTCTGAATTCTTTCTGAGCAGAAGCCAGCACGTTTCCATCAAGATCAAAAAGAATGGATCTTGTACTTGTCGTTCCCTCATCTAAAGCCATTATGTACTTTTTCATACCAAGTCTTCCGACTCGTAATAATACGAGTAGTCTATCCCTTTCATAAATACTTCTCTGTCATCTATTGAATCGGTTAAAGCAGATTTGATGAGCTTTTGAATTTGTGAATCATTATGAGTGCTCATCTCCATCGCAGAAAGATAATCTTTTTTGTTGATTCTGCTCCAGTCGACACATTTTGACATGTTCTTCCTGAGTATCAAGTCAAGCCATATTCTTGTGCTTCGCCCATTGCCTTCCATAAATGGGTGAGCAATATTCATCTCTACATATTTCTTGACAATATCTTCCAATGATGTTTCAGGCATTTTTTCTATTTTCAAAAGGTTGTCTTCCAGAAACATTACATTTGCAAACATGAATCCGTTTTTGCTGATGTTTTTATCTCTGATTTTGCCCGCAAAATCGTATAGTCCACCAAAAATGAATGCATGTATCTGTTTAAGCCCTCTAACTGTTCCGACTTCAATACTGTTTATTACACCGCTTTCGAATAGTTCGTAGGCCTTAACCTTGCTTTTTTCATCTATCGAACTTCCTATTGAATTAATCCACTCAATGAAAACGTTCTTTTTGGGGCTTTTGATGATTGCCATCAAAGAATTGAGCATCTCTTGACTGATGACGTCAGTGTTGTATTTTTTTCCATCGGATGCTGTCAATTTCAGTTGTTTGCAATTTGCAAACAACTCACTGTTACGACGCTTTACAGTTGCCCAATATACTCTGGGGTTTGATGTTTCGACGACAGCGGACACGACATCTGCCGCACAGAGCCACCAAGTCGATGATTCTTCATCCCATACAGAACGAACAGGAATACTGTCAAAAAAACGAATTGATGTTTTTCTTTGATTGTCTGTCAAATTATCCCCTCCCACAATGTCTTTTTCCATATGTAATTATACCAAACAAATGTGTCTTTTTCTACACAGATTTACTTTCACTCAAAAGAATTGTGTAGAAACAATCTGTATCCAAAAGATTGACATCACCCCCCCTTGCGTATAATATTCATATAGGATTGTGAAAGATGGAGGACATAACCATGAACAAGATAAAGGAAGTATTAAAACGACTGGCTTTTTTGACAATAGCTGTCATAATCGCATTTTCACTTTTTTCGTGTACTCAGGCAAATCAACCAGACAAAGATGACTCTTCTGATTTACATTATGGATCACAATTGACAAAACTTTTGGTTCAAAATGGAATGGAAGGCTCAATGAGAATCGATTTCAACAACGATGGTTTTGAAGATGAATTCGTAATTGATGTATTCGGGTCAGGAATACAAGTCGACACCTTGAGTTTTGTAGATGGAAAAACCGGAGAAAGGACTTCATTGATATCCAGCTGGAATGGTTTCATGCGTTTGGGTCTTGCAGAAGACAACAAGAAAACGCCTATCATTTTCAACTATCTGAATGCTCTTTATGACGAAGACATGAATAGTGCATTGGCTGAGCCATATGCCAAAATAGTTCTTGTTGACAACAAACCTTCGATTCAGGCACTGAATGAAACCGGAGATTATATAATCAACTGCCGTTTGGACCCCAATAATCAATCCAAATATGTATTTGATAATGAACTGTATGTTAAAGGTTCAAATCTTGAGGGCTTTTTCAACTTGGATTATCTGAAAAAAAGCGATGATTTTTTTGTTGTAATACGATACTATTATGAAGAAAACGTTGAAGCGGGAATTACGACAAAAACAAATTATTGCACAATTCACGGAGACAAAGCAAAAGATCTATACAAAGCTATAACCCAAAGCACATTAAAAGACATAGCCGGCAACATTTCTGTGGGTATCGACCACTACAAATGTGATTTCGTACTATACAGGCATTTGGATAATGGATATAACAATTACTACTTTTGCGGAAGCTTTGACGTGCAGAAAAAAAACGGAATTACACTTATGTCAGTGGTAAATGGATCTCTTTATTCTAAAGAAGTGATTTATGAAGTTGACAGTAACGTCTTTGAATTAGTCAAAAGCACTATCGTTAGTTAAGACAATTGAAGGAAAACGATAGTTTTCCCAGCGGCGCACTCTCGTGAATTCATTCACGAGTTAGCCGCTATTATTAAACTAACACCATCGCAAATATGCAAAGAATGGTGTATAATATATATAAGGCAATAAACTTCCATGTGTTAAGTATGTCAACTATTGAGATTAATAATATATTGGTTTCAAAGGCTTGCTGAAATTATTAAAATACCCACTACCTCGGTACTAACGGGTGGTGGGTAATCTATTATCTCTGAACCTCAATGTCGAGCATATGTCCCAGCACTTCCAGACTATCCGCTGCATCACCATAGATAACTGCAAAATGGGGTTCCCATCCGCCCTCAATTGTCGATCTGACAATTTTTTCTGCATTGCCATCCATTTTCACGGTCATTGATGTGCCGAAAAACTGTTTTTCTTTGTCCATGGCTTCTCCGGATGCAATAAAGAATCTGAAGCTGCCTTCAGGGGATTTACCAACTCTGAACACTGTAACATTTGCGGCTTTCCTGCATCCGAACTCAAGCGTCGGTCCTATGTGCCTGTTGCAATGCTCTCCTATAACAGCTCCCGTGTTTTCACGGGCAAGTGAACATGCAGCCATTCCGCAATGCCAGAATGTAATCGAGTTCTCCTCTTCATTAAGCGATACCGGATCTCCGAAGAATGCCGGCATACCCGTCAACTGCATGCCCATATACATTGAAAGTGCTCCGTACGCATCCGCTTCGCAGCTTGCTGCAATATTCAGATCATTCAGTATACCCAGAACCGTGCAGACAGGCGTTCCGAAAGACGTAAAGAAATCCGGCCAGCACCTTGAGCAAACCGCACCGATGCCGTTCTCTTTGGCAAATTCGTAATATGCCTTGTACAATCTGGCAAAACCTTTTCTGTTGACCTCGGGAACATTCTGCATTCCAACTGTTCTCTTCTCAGCATCGTTAAGGTATTCCATGCACTCTTCATCAGTGTACTTGTTGGCCTTTTCAATCAGTTCACGGGATTCAATCGACACAACCCTGACTCCGAAAGTTTTTTGCATTTCTGTATCCATAGCCCTTCCGAAGCCGAAGCCCTGAGGAGTATGGCCGATCTGTGCAAGTTTCAAAGACTGTAACGACAGACGCAGCTGCGCTGCTCTGACTGTCGATTCAATTCTGTTTATGACTTTTTTCTCATCTGGTGAGCCGAAAACAAATTCGACCTGTTCCTTTTTAAGCTGTCTTAAAGTATTAGCTGCGGAATATGCTCCCGTCAACGAGTTCAGTCTGAGCCTTCCCCCGTCAATCACAGGTTCTCTCAACGCCCACAGCAAAACCGGAGTATGAGGAAATCTGTGCACTATCTCTTGCGTATAAGCGGCGTTTGCAAAAGTTGCATTCTGAAGAACAATCAGGTCCGGATCTATCGTGTCAAGATATGCATTTAATTTATCTAAGGACAGAAGCAGATCTTCAGGAACAAAAGTATTTTCGCATATGCTTTTCAGAAGAGCTGAAGATTTATTGAATTCATTCCGGGCATCGCTCAATGAAAAAGTCGGTACCCCGATCGGTATGTATGCAATTTTAAATTCTCTCATGTTTTTCCCCCGTTAAGTTTTGAAAAATAGGCTGACAGCTGATATAACCAGCAGAAAATATGAAATTATCGTGAACAGTTTCTGACTCATCTTCCTGTACAGAATACTCCCTATGAACATGGCAAGAAACAGAACCGGAAGAGATATCAGCAGTATCTTCAGAAGTTCTATGCTCCACAGTCCTTCAATCAAATGCACCACCAGAAGAATTCCATTCAGGAATATCCACGAAGTGGACAATGTTGCCCTGAACTCCTCTTTCCTGTCAAGACAGTCTGCCATATAGATTATGAGGAGAGGTCCGCCGCAGACAAACATTCCGTGAACAAGACCTGCCAGTACCAGAACACTCCACTTGATTACACCCGGCAAAGGTCTCTTCTCTTTTTCCTTACCGGCAGAAAAGACGTCATAAAAACCCTTGATTGAAAGAGCCAGGATGATTGCTCCCAGAATGTAATAAAGGATTCTTTCCCGGCTGCTTAAAAGCTGTCGCAGAAACACGCCGCCTATCATGGACGGAATCATCACTGCCAAAGCAATCAGCAGTGTTTTCCATTTCACAAACTGTCTGTTCTTTGGATACACATATATGCCCGAAGCCAGTCCCAGACAATTCAGGACGGGCACCGCTGTAGCTGATCCCACAAGATAAAGTGAAGCAGGCATAGCCAGCAGCGTCCCCGCAAATCCCGTAATGCCCTGTATTATATGAGTAACCAGTACAGTGACATAAAAACCAATATGATTGAGTGTCATAATTTCAATTCAATGTTTTCACCGGTGACGCCAGGATATGCGCCCTGTCTGATGAGCGGTTCCCTGTCAGGATGCGAAATCACCCATTTGTTTTTGTGCAGCAACAGTTTTGCTTCCATGTCGCCGCTGTTCCGAGCACGCATAATCTCGTTTTTTTCTTCGTTGCTCAATGGTGTGTTGGTTCCGGACAACAGAATCACCACATCCCTGAACCCTTCCGTTGTTGTTCTCAATGGAGACAAGTGGAGAGTGGTCCCGAACATTTCAAAAACGACGCCTTCGGGAACGAAAAAGACTTCTGCTTTCTTTACGTCATATGTCAGATCGTCTGCAATATCCCAGCAATGTCCCAGCGCGAGACAAAACTCTGTCACTGCAATATTTATTTCTGAAGACTTGTGATATTCAAAGCCGTTGAAAGTGGAGTTTTTCCCGTTGCAGTAGCCTGCCTGAATCGGCATCCCGCCGTAACAGACCATCTTTATTCTTTCAAACTCGGGTATTGCTTCAAACGGAGCAAAGGAAGGAACATATACATTTCCGCTTTCCGGAATAACCGTTTCTGAAGAGGCAACTTTTATGAATGCACCGGCGTCAATGGAGTTTACAACACGTCCGTAATAAGAAAACTCCGCGTCGAAAATGCTGAAAACCCTGAAATCATTGGATTTGTTCAGCGATTCAATTCTTTCCATTTCTTACCACCTTGACAGTCGCGCAAAAATCTTCTTTTCCAATTCCCGATTCAAGGGCTTTGTCGTACACGTTTACTACATTTTCAAGGCCCGGCATTTTAAAGCCGCACTGTCTGGACAGTTCAAGACAGATATGAACATCCTTGTGTTCGTTTTCAACTGAGAAAGCAGTCGTGTAATCCTCTCTGGAAAGTGCTTCCTTTTTGGAATCAAGATACCAGTTTCCGGCCCCTCCGTATGAAATTGCTTTTGCAAAAGTGAGTATGTCAATTCCGTTGAGAGCAGCCAGTGTTGATGTTTCATTGACTCCGTTCTGGATCTGGGCCACCAGTGCATTGTGACAGATTTTCATGACGAGACCTTTTCCGTTCTCGCCCATCCTGATGATGTTTTCGCCCATATATCCCAGTATCGGAAGTACAGCCTTATATGCCTCTTCCGATCCCCCGACATATATTCCGAGTTTTCCGGCAATTGCTGCCGGTTTGCTCTTGACCACGGGTGCGTCAACAAATTCCGCACCCTTGGATTTGATCATCCCGGATATTTCAACTGAAACAGCAGGATCAATCGTACTCATATCTATACAGATTTTTCCTTCGTGCATAACATCCAGAACTTCTTCATATACTGCTCTTGAATGTTCGGATTTCGGTACCATGGTTATGAATACGTCAGCGTTTTCTGCTACTTCCTTAGAACTGCCGCATGCAATTGCACCCAGAGCAGCCAGTTTTTCAACCTTTTCCCTTACGACATCAAATACGTATACCTTGTCGTCATGCTTTTTAATTATATTTTCACACATGGACTCGCCCATTATGCCGAGCCCTACAAATCCTATTCTCATTCTTCTTATTCCTTTGCAGTGTTGTCCCATGCATTTCTGAATATGCCCATTCCCTGGGTTGTATATGCATGATTCATTACGTCTTTAAATACTGCAAGTCCTGCGGTGACTATATCTGCTCCGGCCACTGCGCAGTCAACCACCTGTCTTCCGGTTCTGACCGCAGCGCAGATAATCTGTGTTTTCCCATAGTAGCCGTAGTTCTTGTAGATTTCAACTATATCCGAAATGTATTTTCTGCAGTCTTCTCCGTTTGCCTCTTTCCAGCCTATGAAAGGCGAGACGAACAGTGAGTTGTTCTTGGCCGGAAGAATTGCCTGGGCAGCTGAGAAAACAAGAGTTACATTGGTTCTTATACCTTCCTGTTCAAGTCTTCTTGCTGCAGCTATTCCGGACTCAATGCACGGTATTTTAATTACAAAGTTTTCAGAGATTTTTGCAATCTCCTCTGCAGCTCTGATCATCTCCTCCGTGTCTTCAATATATGGATTGATTTCAACTGAAACCGGGAATCTGTCAACTCCTTCAAGTTTGTTGTCCTTAACCCATTTTGCTATGTCTGTAACAGCATTTATGAATGTTTTTCCGGATTCCATTATGTGTCTTGGGTTTGTCGTCAGACCGTCAATCCCAAATGTGTTATACGCATAATCTATCTCATTGATTTTGGCACTGTCTAAAAAGAATTTCATACCTTTTCCCCCTTATTATTGTTATTGTTCTGCCATTCTTTTTTTATGTCTTCCGACAGGAAAGAAAACTCACTGCCCTTTCTTATGAACGCAGGAGGCATTCCTATCGGCGCTTCTATTTTATGTGTTCCGCCCGTGTACGTTTTTCCCGTGAAAATGTGAACCCATTCGTCATCCGGAAGCCACACTGTTCTGTCCCCTGCTCCCTGTTTAAGTACCGGTGCAACAAGCATGTCTCTTCCGAGAAGATACTCGTTGTACACCGAATATGCTCTTTCTTCATCGTAATGATAAAACAGAGGCCTCATGACCGGTGTTCCGTGCTCGGAGTTTTCCTTTTCTAGCTTCTTCAGATACGGCTTTAACGCCACATGTGCTCTGCTGCACCAGGACAGCTGCTTTATGAGTTCTTCATCGTCATTGAACTGGACGTTTCTTGAAGGCTGATTGCCCTCATGAAATCTGTACAGCGGCGAGAAGATGTTCATCTCTTCCCAGCGCAGAAGAAGTTCTTTGCTCCTTGTCATCTTCTTTATAGTTGTATATCCGCCGATGTCCGAATGCGTAATTCCGAATCCGCTCATAGCCAGTGACAGAGTTGCCGGGATGACTGAAGTAATGCCGTCGTCTTCGGACCAGTCAACATGCTGGTCACCGGTCCACATCATCGGAGAATTTGAAACCGTCTTTGTATATCCGGCTCTCGTAAAGAAGAACACTTCGCCACTCTTTCCCGCTTCTTCCACGGCTTCTCTGTTAAGCTGCGCCCACATTGCAGGCCACTGATTGTGCATCAGATACGGGCCCTGTCCCGAATGAAGCACACAGTCAACAGGCAGGTACTCTCCGAAGTCTGCCATCCATCCGCTCAGTCCGAGCCCTATAAGGTTTTCCTTTATGACCTTTTTGTACCACTCACATGCCTTCGGGTTTGTAAGATCTATCATGGCTGCGGGGAATGTCGTTATTGTGACAAGATAATCTTTCCCGTCATGATCCTTTACGCAGTAGCCCTGAGAAGAAGCATATTTGTAAAGATCCTTTTCAATTGCCATGAACGGGTTGATGTATCCGAGAAAATGTATGCCTTCTTTATTCCATTCCTCTATTTTCTTATCCAGCTGGTGATACAGTTCCCTGTCCCACTCCCAGTTCCACATCACCTGGTATCCGAACTGCGTCCTTCTGCATCCGCACCAGTCCTGGGACCAAACACCGCATACTTTAGTTCCTCTGGATCTGACTTCGGATATCTTTTTGTCGATTATCTCAGTTCCGCCCTGGACGGCCAGGATTGCCCCGTCATATATCCAGTCCGGAAGTTCTTTCTGATGACCAAGAAGTGAGGACAGTTTTTCAGATAGTGACTGATAGCTGTCTGAAGAACCTATCCAGAACACCGGAGCTTCCTGACATGAAAAAGTAACCTTTCCGTCAACTGAAAAGTCCAACAGGCTGAATCCGTTTGTTTCTGCATGGAAAAACCACTTGCCGCTTGATACAAATGTAGGCTGAGCGTAATATGACTCATACCTGTCAAAAGGAAGAGTTTTTTCCGCATTCATGAAAGGCAGGTATTTCTTGATTATCTTTTTGCCTATCCTCTTTGCATTCTGATGCTCTGCCACGAATATTCTTACTTTTTTCCCGGACAGGTCAAGAGCTGAATGCACTTCTCCGCAGCCGTAATAATGAAGGCCTTTGCTGACCGGGAAAGAAATCTCATAACGGTTGAATTTTGTTTTTTCAGGTGCAGTAAGAGACGCTTTCAAAAGCCCGTCTTCCTGCTCAAATGTAAATATATATTTCTCATTTCCGCATTCAAAGAAGATCCTGCAGCAGCCTGGGCTTTCTTCTGAACCGGTTCTCCTGAACTCAGTCATTTTCCCGGCGGTCTGCCTGTATTTGAAACTGCCGCGTTCCATGGTGAAATGGTTTTCGCCGGTGCCTGCCCGGATGACAATATTTCTTAGGTTTTCTACCATTTGTTAACTCCTTTCTTGCGAACTATATACAATATATTTACTGCTTATACAATACCACTTTCCCCGGACATTGGCAAGCGATAACACAAACTTGACTTTTGTCTTGACAGATTATCTGTGAACCTATACACTTTAAGCCGGGGGTGAATTAAATGACTGAATACTCCATAAAAACCAAAACAGGCGAATTCCTTGGACTTGAAAGTGATGACTGTTACATCTTCAAAGGAATTCCATATGCAAGAGCAGGTCGTTTCGAATACGCTGCAGTCCTGTCAGACTATGATAAACCAATCGACGCCCGGACTCCGGGACCGGCATGCATGCAGAAGCGCGCATGGCCGGAATTCGAACATCTGGAAATACCGGAAAGACAATTCTACCACAAGGAATACAGGGACGGCCAGTTTTTCACTTACGACGAGGAAAACTCACTTAATCTCAACATCTTCATGCCGAAAAGCGGAGACAATCTGCCTGTAATAGTGTTTTTTCACGGGGGAGGTTTCGACAGCGGATGCATAAATGAATCACCCTTTGACGGAACCGGACTGGCCTCGAGGGGATGTATTGTCGTTTTTGCTCAGTACAGAGTAAGTGTATTCGGATACTTCACTCACGAAGACATCTTTTCATTGAACGGCCGTGACGGCAACTTCGGTCTTGACGACATGGTGGTCGCCCTGAACTGGGTAAAGATGAATATTTCACAATTTAACGGAAACCCTGACAACGTAACCGTCATGGGCCAGTCTGCAGGTGCAATGTCTATCCAGTACCTGCTATGCAGTCCGAAGACCGATGGTTTGTTCGGAAAAGCAGTAATGCTGTCAGGCGCCGGACTGTTTCCGAAATTTTCCCTTCCCAGACCGTGCGAACAGACAAGAGCATACTGGACAGAAGTGATGGAACTCTGCGGCTGCAGAACTCTTGACGAAATAAAGAACATCTCTCCGAAAAAACTGCTCGAAGGCGTTGAAAAGCAAAAGAGTCTCCGCAAAGACAACACATTCAACACAATGCCGGTGATTGATCACCATCTTCTGCCAGAAGGAGTCGACAAACTCATATCCGGTGCCAAGAACATGCCGTTAATCATAGGAATAACCAACAATGACATGTACACATTCCTGCTCGCGCACGTTTCAAAAAAATATGCAAAAAAGCATGGTGCATATCTTTACTATTTTGACGTTGACGCACCGGGCGACGGCAACAAGGCATTTCATTCTTCGGATATCAGATATGTTTTCGGCACACTGTCTTCATCCTGGAGACCATATACCGAAAAAGATTATGCAATATCCCGTAACATGATGGATTATCTTGCCTCCTTCTCTGCCACGGGAAATCCAAATCACGAAGGTGCCCCGAAATGGGAGCCTTACACCGGAAAGGTGCTGAGAATATCCCGAAAAGGCACAGGAATGGGCAGGACGGACAATATAAAGCTGCTGTTGAACACGCTCAAAGGCGATCCGAAATAACCGCATTGACAAAGGCAACCCGACTGAACTGAAATCAGTTAAGTTGCCTTTGTTTGTATTTAATTAATATTTTACAGCTTGTTAATCGCCAAGTACTATTTCGTTGTTCTCTACCTGTCTTGCTATCATTTTTTCCTTTTCGACCTGGAGTTCAGCTGTCTTTTTATGATTCAGGCCGTAAACAACAAACAGTACCACAGCCATCAGGCCGAACAGTACAGCAGGAACTGCAGTTGCCATGGCATACATTGTATTCAGCTGATCTGTGCTGAATGTTACATCAGTCTGAACAAAATAGTTCATTGCAAGAAGTGACATGTTTACTGCAACTGCCGCAAGGACCTGACCGAATTTTCTGAAGAACATGAAAATTGAATAACTTGTTCCGTCATTTCTTCTTCCCGTCTTTACTTCAACGTCGTCAATTGCATCTGTTGCAAGAGCCCAGATTTCGAGAGTGATTATTGAAAGACCAACGCCTGATATAAAGCAGAAAACGAGGAACAGAGGCGCGAATCCGACTATTACGTCTCTCAGAAGGAGGAGTGCAAGATTGGATACAGCTGCAATTACTGCTCCTATTCCGCATATTTCCTTTTTTCCGAACCTGTGAACAAGTTTTCCTGCAAAGAGCATCAGAATTGCCATAGGCAGATATGTACATACCATTGAAACCATGTTCATCCAGTTCATCTGGAACATGTCGTTGAACAGATAGGTATAAAATGACTGAGTGAACATCTGACCCGCAAGCAGCAGCATGCCGACAAGGCATGCGCCCAGGAATGAACGGTTCTTCATCAGTGTCTTTACGATTGTTTTGACTTCACCTTTTTCGGCCTTCTTGATCTCAGAGACCATTATACGTTCCTTGTTCCATTTATATGCAAGGAACAGGAGAATGCACGCTACAACAGCCGATACTCCGACTCCGATAATGATTGGGGTATGCTGTACGCGGGAGACAATGGAACCGTCGTCAAGTGAGACTTTCTTTGCCCAGACCATCGTAACTGCAAGTACAGGCACTGACCCGAGAGCAGCTCCGACAGAACGGAACACAGACAGTTTGTTTCTTTCCTTTACGTCGGTTGTGACTACGGAAGCAAGAGATCCGTAAGGAATCTGGTGCATTGTGTATATCATGCCGAAAAGTACGTATGTGATTGTTGCATAAACGCTGATTGCAACCTGTCCGACTGACAGAGAAATGCCTGCAGAAGGCAGGAACATAAGTACAGTTGCCACTGCCAGCGGAACTGCGATGAATTTCATCCATATTTTGTATCTTCCGCGGCCGTCGGCTTTTCTTGTGTCTACTATTCTGCCCATGATAGGATCGTTGATTGCATCCCATACCCTGGCTGCAATGAACATTATCATGATGAACAGAGGGCTAAGTCCGAGTATGTCCGTGTAGTACTTCTGCAAAAGAGTCGTGACTGTTGCAAAACACAGGCATCCCGCAAAATCGCCCATTGCGTAGCCGAGATAATCTTTCCTTTTAAGACCGCTTGTCTTCGATATGTAGTTTACATTATCTTTTTTCTCTACCTGGTTAATGTTTTCTTCCATACCATCTGCGCCAACAACTCTTTTTTCAGCTGTTGAACGCTTCCCCTTTCTTAATCTGTTGTGAAAGCCAACACTTTTGACTGTTAACTGATAATATATTAGTATAACGATTAAGAAAAAACAATTATTTTGTGAAAATATGACATTTTACCCATATATATAAGCTCGTAATTGTACATATTTATCAAAGTTTTGCTGCAAGAACGCAAACAAAACCACGCGTTTCCGCGTGGTCCGATGTTGCGATATGTATCAGGTTATCTGATATATGCTCTCTTGACACCAACAAGATAGAGTGCCGGAAGAATGATGTTAATCAGTGTGATTAAATCTGTCCACTGGAATCCGTTGAACAGCGACATGATAAAGCTGTAAACTACGAGACCAATCAGAATGATATCAAGAATTGTAGCAAGGAACAATGCTCTTCCTTTGAGTCCCAAAAATCCGCATATGAACTCAAGAATTGCGCCTACCCAACCAGCTACTGCACCGGCCCAAACTGCTGCGCCCAGATTTACTGATCCGCCGAACAGTCCAATAATCTGTGTAACAACGAAAAGAATTCCCCAAACAAAGAATATAATTGAAATGATTTTTAAAAGCAGACTAGATCTAACTTTTGCCATGATATTTACCTTCCTTTTCAAGTGTAGAAAATAAAGAATTTATGAAACAGCACACTAATGCACAATTTCCCTAATAAAATGATAACATCATTTGTCGATAAAGTCAACAAAATATATGCTCAGCAACCACCGTATCCGTTTGGGTTTTTCTGTCTCCAGTTCCATGTGTCGCGGCACATGTCGTCAAGAGTATTCTCTGCGCTCCATCCCAGTTCATTTTTTGCCTTTGAAGGATCTGCATAACACTCAGCTATGTCTCCGCTTCTTCGCGGTGTCACAACATACTGAATCTTCTTGCCGCTCGCCTTTTCAAAAGCCTTAATCATCTCGAGAACACTGTATCCAGTTCCTGTTCCCAGGTTGAAAACTTCAGTTCCTTTGTTCTTTCTTGCATATTCAACAGCTGCAACATGGCCTTTTGCCAAATCCACTACATGAATGTAGTCCCTGACACCTGTTCCGTCTTTGGTCGGATAATCATCGCCGTAAACCGTCATTTTTTCCATCTTACCGGATGCAACATTGCATATTCTAGGCATGAGATTATTCGGTATCCCGTTCGGGTCTTCACCTATTAGACCTGAGCTGTGAGCTCCAACAGGATTGAAATATCTCAAAAGAACCACAGACAAATCTTTATCTGCGACAGATGCAGACCTCAGCATTATTTCAATAAAGTATTTGGTCCATCCGTATGGATTTGTACATTTTCCGACAACCGCAGACTCTTTTATCGGAACTTCATCCGGATCACCGTATACTGTTGCCGATGATGAGAATATCAGGTTCTTGACGTTGTGTTTTTTCATAACTTCCAGAAGAGTCAAAGTTGAGTCCAGGTTGTTTCTGTAGTATTCAACAGGTTTTTCAACTGATTCACCAACCGCCTTGAGCCCGGCAAAGTGAATAACTGTGTCGATATTCTCCTTTTCAAAGATTTCTTCTACTGCATCTTTGTCTGTCATGTCTGCTTCGTAGAAAGAAAACTCTTTTCCGGTTATTTTCTGTATTCTGAGTACCGCTTCTCTTTTGCTGTTGTAAAAGTTGTCAGCCACAACAATATCGTATCCTTTTGACAGTAATTCAACTGCTGTGTGAGAACCTATATATCCTGCTCCACCGGTTAGTAATATCTTCACTTTCAATCACCTTTCCCTTACCAAATACTCATGGCAAATCTTTGTTATCTTCTGACTTGAACCGCCTTTTCCGAACGGAAATGCCTTGGTGCTCATCTCTTTGTACAAGTCTCTATTGTTTATAAGTTCATTGACTCCATTATACACGGAATCATAGGAATTTCCAACCAGTTTTGCGCATCCCGCATCAATAACTTCAGGTCTTTCGGTTGTATCCCTCATTACAAGAACGGGTTTGCCCATTGCAGGCCCTTCCTCCTGAAGCCCTCCGCTGTCTGTAAGTATAAACTCGGATCTTGACATAAGCTTGTGAAAATGTACAACATCAAGAGGTTCCGTGAGCACTATATTGCCATTCTTCAGTTCCTGATATGCTGTCTTTCTTACAATAGGATTTTTGTGCACAGGATAGACAAAAACATATTCAGGATTCTCTTCTGCAATTCTGTTTACAGCTTTGAGCATCTGCTCCATAGGTTCTCCGATATTCTCCCTGCGATGAGATGTCATCAGTATGATTTTTCTGCCTTTTATCCTGTCTTCAAAATCAATGGTGGATTCGGCGGAAAGTGTCACATTCAGTGCGTCTATAATTGTGTTACCTGTTACAAATATGCATTCTTTTGCTTTGCCTTCCCTTACGAGGTTTTCTTTCGCAACCTCAGTCGGAGCAAAACACAAATCGGACATCAAATCAATTGATACTCTGTTAAACTCCTCCGGATATGGGGATTTCATGTTATACGTCCTCAGCCCTGCTTCAACATGACCTATCGGGATATTCAAGTAAAATGCCGCCAAAGCAGATGCGTACGAAGTCGTTGTGTCCCCGTGTACAAGAATCAGGTCAGGCTTCTCTTTTTTCAAAACATTACTCATGCCGTCCAGAACTCTTTCAGACAACTCTTGCAAGCCCTGGCCTTCTGTCATGACATTCAAATTCAAATCAGGAGAAACACCAAAAATGTCAAGGACTGACTGCAGCATTTCTTTGTGCTGTCCGCTCACGCAAACATACAGGTTCACATCTTTCAACTGCTGCAATTCCTTGACCAATGGACACATTTTTATAGCTTCGGGACGTGTCCCGAATGATACCATGATTTTTTTCAAGTGCGGTTTCTCCCTTCGTCAATTCTCTATTGAAATTATATATCACAAAGTACCCAAAAACAACAAAAAAAGCCCTGTTTTGCAAGTATTTTCACAAAACAGAGCATATGTTATGTTAATCCACTCCGAATACATTAAAATAACAATCTTCCAAATTAGGCTGAACCATTTGTGCTTCCTCAATCGAATCTGCAACAATTCTCACCACAAGTTTGTCTTCATGTTTTGAAATATTTGTCATGCTGAATTTTTCTTTGTACTTAGCCAGCTCATTTTCCTCAATTGCCTTACTCCAAACTTTGCCATGCATTGATTCGATTAGCGAATCGGGTGAACCCGACAGTACAATTTCCCCATTTTTCAACATTAAGACATCTTTTGCAATCAATTCTACATCTGGCACAACGTGTGTTGCAATGATTACTATACTTTCAACCGCAAATGAAGCAACGAGGTTTTTAACAATTATCCTCTGCTTGGGATCCAAACCCGCAGTAGGTTCATCCAAAATCAAAATCTTTGGTTCGCCTATTACCGCTGAAGCCAGGGCCACCCTTTGTTTCATCCCTCCGGACATGTTTTTGATTTTAACGTCTGCATAGTCTTCCATCTCAACTGCACCGAGCATTTCGATGATTTTTTCTTTTGCATAATTTCCATTCAATCCCTTGAGTGCGGAAATATACAACAAGAAATCCATTGCTGTAAAATATGGATAGAGTCCTGGGCTTTGTGGCATATATCCTATTATTTCCCGATAATTTACCCCCAGTTTTGTCACATTTTCGCCGTTGAACAAAATCTCTCCATTATTTGGCCGAAGATTAGTGGCAATTATGTTCATCAAGGTGGTTTTTCCAGAGCCATTCGGGCCAAGAAGAGCGTAAATACCAGGAACAAACTCTTTGGAAAAGCCTTTTAGAGCCATTGTTTTTCCGTACGACTTGCTTATATTCTTGAGTTCAAGTTTCATTTTCCACCTCCAGTTCTTACAGCCTTTTCTACTTTGTACACAATAATATGAGTGACGCATTATTGAACAAATCCAGTCCGAAATACGACAATAGCGGTGGAGCGAATACTATCACAGATGACAAAGCCATAGTTACAATAACACTCTTTGTCATCCTCGACAATTGTGCGATCAAAGCACCAAAAACGCCAAGAATTGCAATTGTTTTTAGAAAATTCAAAAGATATGTGATAAAGATTGGCACAGAGGAATTGTTCAAAAATATCAGGCTGGATGAAGAAGCTTCAGGGTATGGTAATCCGTATTTGATTATTACAAATACATACTGGTACCCTTCACAAAGCATTACTAACACCATGGGTAAAACCACAGCGATTACATATTTGATTATCTGCACCTTACTGTAATTTCTCGTAAGCTTCTGCACTGAACTGAACCTGTCCTTGTATTCTGTTGAAAAGATATTTGACAGAACCAGTATTACCGCAATGAAATATATATACGAATGGTTTGTATTCTTCAACAATTCCCATCCGGTCTTGTCTACAAAATATGCATCTTTTCCCTGTTCACTCATTGTTTTTAATCTACTGCTTAACTCAACCAATTCAGCCACAATATCTATTCTTTTCTCGGCATCACAATAGTCTTCATAGTAACAAACAAATTCTGATGTACTGATTTCACCAGAAAAATATTTGGATTCCATTTCGGACTTTTTGCTCAGTGTATCAACTATCTCGCTATAAATCGTGTTGATTTTTGCATCTTTTTCTTCGGACCACTTGCCTCCGAACTCCGACATATACCTGATGTACAAATTCTCACCATAGTTAAACATCAGCTCACATGATTTGTTTGTCATGTATACGTTAGCTACCAAAAGCAGAAGCAAAACAACTATCGAAAATGCAGTAAAAACCTTCTTTAACTCGAATGATGCAACTCCTTTTACACGGATTTTTTGATTTTTACTCTTATTCTTTTCGAATGTTGCGACAATTCTGTCTCTTAACGAAATAAATAGATTTTGAAGTTTGTAATTGTTGGCACAAATACCCAGAACATAAATAGCAGATGCAATAATTGAAAACAACAAGAATAACAGCGAATACACTGCAACAACAGAATCGAATATTGAATAACAATGGCCGAATATCTTTAGGCCGCGCCAGTACTTTATTAATTCAAATCCCGTAATGCTCCAAAAGAAATTGAGGTTCTTTAGAGGATCATAACTGTTCAAGAAATCATAATTTGCCACAGCATAGTTAACAATCGCAAAAAAAATACCGATCATGAACGATGGAATGTAATTTCTGAAAACTGTTGTTATCGCTATTATGACCATCAAAAACACAATTCCTGACAATATGCTCAAACCAATAGAAACAAACCAGCCCTGCAGAACAGATATATTGAATGGGCATAACCAATAATTATCGACCATCTGAATAGGCAAGTTTGCTCCGCTCATGCCAACCTTGATGGCAGTTACAGCAAATGAAGATATATTTAACACTACACACACAATGACACAATACACCATTGCGGAGCAAATCTTCGCGGCCATAGTCTGGCCTCTTCCCCGTTTTGACACACGTAAGATACTGCTCATTCCGTTGCTCTGCTCAGGTATAAGCACGAGCATACCACCTATAATCAGTGCAACCATGTAAACGAATGCAAATCCATTATAATTCAGTAAAATATCGTATCCCTTAACAACATCCACCGGGAAATCCAAATCCAACAATTCACTGTACGAATTGAGAACACCTCGTTGGTATGCCAATTCAAATGAATCATCTGAGTATTCAAGGTACTGATACTCAGCTATTCTTACGTTTGCCAACTTGATTGAACCATTGATTTTTTTGAGATATGATTCTTTGAAGTTCTTGACATTCTTGTTGAAAGTATTTATCAAAACATAGTCATTATCCGAATAAACACTCTCAGGCAATGGTATTGTTCTATCTCCCGTTTTTCTTCTGAGATTCACAACTTCATTGTATTTGCTCATATAACTTGACATATATGCTTCCAAATCATCTGGATTTTTCACATAAACATCAACGAATTCCTTAAGAGTGTTGTTCTGTGTAATCTTTGCTTCATCAAATGACATTGTCAATAGAACAACATTTGCCAAAATGACAAACAATATCAGAACCAAACATACTCTCATCGAGAATAGCTTTTTCAATTCGTATCGGATTAATCTAATCACGACATAACCTCAATTCTTCTTTTATGCTTGTTGGTCAAAACATAACATCTAGTCAGAGTGAATCACCATTCCGGTTCCAGTAACACAATACTTGTAAAAACACCTTTTTCATCAATCTCAGCAAGATATATTCTGGATTCTGATCCGGCAGGTGGCGGTGGTCCCATAAAGTCACATGCCACCAATGCCCGGTTTTCATCAAGGAAAAATACTTGTCTTATATCATATTCTTCAAAAGCCGAAACCAATTGTACATCACCACCATCAACTGATATACGCGACAACTGAGATTTATAAGAATAATACTCCTTCCCATTATCGGATTTATAAACCAGTTTTTTATCCATAGGGACAAAATAAACATAATCATTTGCCACTGCTATGATTTCCAAGCTTTTGTCAGTATCAAACAACTTGTTTGTTTCTCCCGTCGACATGTCATACTTCATTACACTGCCAACTTTTCCGCTTTCATCATTCGCTCTTGAGTAGTAGTATATACAATCCCCGTAGTATAGACCTAGGTCTGCAATTGGGTCATTTGAAATCATCGTGCTTGTTTTCTCGTAGAGGTCATATATATAAGTCTCGTATGCACCTTCTCTGGTAATGGAAAATACAATTTTATCCTCACATGGGACATAACCAACACATCCACAAGAATTTAGACCGAGTTGCTCCCACAAATCTGTCATTTCATGAGAATCAACGTCATATTGCACCAGTTCCAGCAAGCCGTTGTCAGGATTTTCATGATACATCACTACGAATTTTCCTACAACGCTCAAATATTGTATTACATTACAGGAAAAATACATCATTCCTGCACGTCCAAATGTCTTTCCGCTCTCACCATAAGAGTATTCATTTCTTAAATCGCTTCCGTCAAACGCAAACGAAAACAGATTCTCTCCTCTCAAAATGTAAATTCTTTGGTTGTACTCACAGTAGTCCAGGTTTTGGGTGTTAATCAACCCAGTTTCGTAAAATTTGTTAGACAAACAATCTATGCCATGCTCGCAAAGAGGATCAAAGCAAAGAATAAAGATTTCGTCTGTTGCTTTGCTGTAATAGTCCATTCTGGAATAATTGGCAAAAATTATTCTTGAAGGCATGTCGCAAAAATCACTCGATAGTTGATAAACCGCGACTGATTCTTTTTTTGTTGTTTCAGTATTCTCCGTTGTGGTCTCCGACTCTTTCGATTCCTCATCAGTCGTCAGAGTTGTAACAGTATTTGAAGTATCAACTGACTCTTTTGGTTTGCAAGCAAAAACCGACACCAAAATCATTACTGCAATCAATACTGCCATTGCTTTCTTCATGTTAACCTCCAATTAGTTGTGAATTGATACCAGAGTTATAAGCAATCAGAGTGTGCGCTTTAGTATTGTAAAAATTTTTGCTAATTAATTGTATCCGTTATCACCAAAGAAGAGATATGTCGTTTTTGTGTCAACGTAACTGTAATTCCAGAAAATATGGTGTTCTGCGATTACTTCTGCCACCACTTTTCCTTCTGGAACATCTATGCAAACACCAACCAATGAAGCAACATTATATGTTGTTTCCGTCATAGAATCTATGTCATATGACCCATCAGTATACTCCACAACACACTGTACAGCAGCCTTTACCATTTGATTGTTGACATTTGGAGATGATTTCACAATATTTGTCTGTGCCGCACAATAATTTGAACCATGAATGTTATGGTATGCAACATAACATTCACATCCGTAATCAGTAATCAAATCTGTATAAGTGATTGAGTAATATACGGCATTTACACCTAGTATGGTAACTAATAACAATGTTAACCCGACAATAATTGATAGTACTTTTTTCATAGTCATTTGGTCCTTTCTGCGCACACTCTGATTCTCATGACATAATCCGAAAAAACACTACTGATTGTGTATCGTTTCAATGAGATTCCTGAAGTCTAGATAATCCAGTTTATACTCATATTTTGGAATAGGAATGTTTAGTTTTCTTAGTTCTTCTATTTGGGCCTTTTGTTTTTCTTCATCATAAACTTCATTTTCTTTAGAATCTGTTATTTTGATTGCATTCTTTATGTCACTCAAATCAACATTTCTTCCATAAAGGTATTCGGCACCACCAAAAGACCCTATCGACATTATCAGCGAAGGGCCAAATATCTTTTCCTCGTACCTTACCCAACCTTTTTCCCCGAAAAAAGCCAAATACCTGTCACCTATCACCAATGATGGTCTTGCATATCTTTGTTTTTCCGGTGAACCATAGTAGTAAAAACGATACATCTCGCCTACTATTTTGTCTTGAAATTCCTCCTTATACTTTCCGAAAACATCCGTGATTATCACAAAGTACGAAGAACAATACTCGAATGGATGTGATGGCATTTTCTCCTCTATCCCAAGCACTACAAATTCAACGAAATTCAACCAATTCAAATCATCACTATCAAGAAGAACTTTGTTCGTTCCCATGTCACCCATTATCAGCATGAATCCTTCAAAAGGTCGTTCTTCCTGAATATTCTTATACTTTCCCACATAATAGAATGAAGTTTCTTCAGATTCTGTGAACTCGGTTTCTGTGTCTGTGATATAATCTGTGTTTATTGAGACTGTAGAATCATTTTCGACAGGCTCATTACCGAATGTTTCTTGAGAAATTGTTTCGGTTTCATTTGTTATGGTATGACTAGAACAAGATGCAATCACAACAAAAGAAATAATTAAAAACAAAAGAAAGAGCAAACGTTTCATGGTCACCACCTATCTTGGATGTTGTAAAGCGTGCTACTGAAATGTTAGCGGTTATCGAATTAATTTAATTATAGCGTAGTTTTAGACGGAATTCAACATAGACATGCATATTCATTGGTCATTTATGCATATTATCGTGTCTTTTATGCAACCCCGTGATGTCTTGAAAATGATTGACCACTGTGTTAAACTACTATTTGAAGCAAAGCTGATGTAATTCGGCATTTTCAGGATGGTGAACATGGTTAAATATGACAGATTTCCAGGCGGGAAAAGATATGCACTGACATTCAGTTATGACGACGGTGGCGCACAGGACAGAAGACTTGTTGAACTCTTCAATAAGTACGGAATGAAATGCACATTCAATGTAATGTCTTCAAGCCTGAAGAACGAAAACGGAAAGGGCATCAAATTCAATGAAGTAAAGTCTCTGTATGAGGGACATGAAATTGCCGTTCATACTGTGAATCATCTTCATCTAGAGAGAATGTCTCCTACAGATCAATACACAGAGATTTTTGAAGACAAAAAGGTACTCGAAAGCGCCTGTGGAGATATAGTCAGAGGAATGGCATACCCATTCGGCACATACAACAGCGACACACTTAATGTCATGGATGTTTGCGGAATAGTATACGGCAGAACGAATGTTCCCACAAATAGTTTCCTTCTCCCGGAAAACTTCAAAATCTGGAATCCGACTTGTCACCACAATGAGTGCGAGCCAATGGTAAAAAGATTTGAATATAACGCAACAAAAGCTCCGTGGAGAGCAGGCGGTGTTTTGTATATCTGGGGTCACAGCTATGAACTGGACAATGACGATGCGCCAACAAACTGGGAGAGATTTGAGGCAATACTTGAAAGGTTGTCAGCTCTGAAAGACAATGTCTGGTATGCAACAAACATAGAGATATATGACTATACTCAGGCACTGAAGAGCCTCAGACGAAGTGCCGATGGAACTACTCTGTATAATCCCACAGACACTCTTGTATGCATATCCAACAACGATGAGCCTGTAGATATTCCACCGATGACGAAAGTGAGGATTAATCTGTGAAACTCAACAGATATAAAGATGGCAAAAAATTCGCCATAACACTGAGTTATGACGATGGCAACGTAGCCGACAGAAGACTTATAAAAATATTCAACAATTATGGACTTAAAGCCACTTTCAATCTCGTGTCTGGATGGTTTGACGGAAGCGATGACGTTGTTACGTCTTCTGAAATTCCGGAGCTCTACAAAGGTCATGAGATAGCATGTCATACTTCGCATCATCCTCACCTGGAAAGACTTCCTATTTCGCTCCAAAACAATGAAATATATGAAGACAGAAAGAAACTGGAAAGCATAACCGGAAATATAATCAGAGGGTTTGCATATCCTTACGGCTCATATTCAAAAGAAACCGAAAGTGTCCTTGTTGCAAACGGATTATGCTACGCAAGAACCACCATGTCAGGGTCATTCTCTGTTCCTTCAAGTTTCATGTACTGGAACTCTACATGTCATCACAGAGACTCAGACAAATACATTGACATATTCAAAAACATGCAGAATCACACATGGGAATATGGGTCAATACTGTACATCTGGGGTCACAGCTATGAGTTTGACAGAAACAACAACTGGGATCTGGCAGAAAAAATGTCTGAATCACTTTCGCAATTCAAAGATGCATGGTTCTGTACGAATATTGAGCTGTATGACTACACAATGGCACAAAAAAATCTGGTTTTCAGTTCGGATAACAGTTCTGTTATGAACAATTCATGTCACGACGTCTGGATAACAGGCGACTCCGGAGATGTAATCAGACTCGAATCCGGAAAAACAACAATAATAAAATGACAAGTAACATTTTTACCTGTCCTGTCTGCAAAGAATTGCTCTTTCAGTCAGGCAATTCAATGAAATGCTGCAATAATCACTCTTTTGACATATCCAGGCGCGGATATGTCAATCTGCTTTTATCCAATACAACGTCAAATCATGGTGATGACAAGAACATGGTCATTGCAAGGCGGGATTTCTTGAATCTGGGATACTATTCCAAGCTTGCAGAGACAATCTCGGATACGATTGTTGAATATGCTTCAGATAGAAGCAATATATTGGATATAGGCTGCGGAGAGGGATACTATACTTCTCTGGTTAAAGAAAAACTGAATTCATGTGGCAATTCTTCACTTATCTCAGGAATAGACATTTCCAAAACCGCACTGGATTATGCATGCAGAAGAAACAATACTATCAGTTATGCTGTTGCAAGTGCATTTGCTCTTCCGCTGGCAGATAATGCGGTAGATATTGTTTTGAACATCTTTGCACCGCACGAAATATCTGAGATTTCCAGAGTGCTAAAAGACAATGGATATTTTGTTATAGTCCTGCCGCAAAAACGCCATCTGTGGGAATTGAAAGAACTCGTTTATGACAATCCTTATGAAAACGAGTCACCAATTCCGGATTTTAATGGCTTTTCCCTTGTCCAAGACACTAACGTTCAATACAAGATTGATTTGAAGAATAACAAGGAGATATTGGATTTATTCTCGATGACCCCGTATCTTTACACCACAAAGCCTGAAGACATGGAAAAGATGAAAGCTGTTGATCATATGCAATTGACAGCAGATTTCAGAATAGCTGTTTTACAAAAGAATAACACCTGAATTCAACCGCAAATCCGAATATCTTAATTCTTAAGCGACTTACCCGTTTGTTGCATTTCTTCGTTTTAAATGTTATACTATTGCGAATTTCTGTTTCAAGGAAGTAAAAAATGTCGAGTGAAATATTGAAGAAGAGTAACCGAAAAGGCAACTCTTCAGTATTGAAGTTAATATTGACAGTACTGTTGTTTGTAATAATTGTCCTGTTTGCCATTATATTCGGCACAAGAGGTTCAAGAGAAACCAAAACGACCACTGATGCAAGTGTAAGCACAATAGAAACAACGGAACAATCAACATCATACAAATCTCCAGAAACGACAACCGCTACTTCAATCGAAACAACGACCGAAACAACTCAAACTGACTCGACATCAGAAGAAACCACGGAAACAACTGCAACGGATTCACTGACCACAACAGAAACCGAAACAGATGAAACTACTGAAACAACGACAATAAACCCTATAGTCGACAAAATTGAAGTGCAATTACTTGTAATCAACAAATACAGCCGTCCCGGAACAAAACTCACTTCAGTCGACTGGATTATAGTACACTACGTGGCAAATCCCGGCACAACAGCACAGCAGAACCGCAACTATTTCAATGGATTGGCAACATCCCATAAGACTTCCGCAAGTGCTCACTTCGTCATCGGTCTAAATGGCGAAATAATCCAGTGCATACCGCTTGATGAGGTATCTTACAATGCGGGATCGACAGATTATAACAGAACATCAATTTCAATCGAGTGTTGTCACCCTGATGCATCCGGTCAGTTTAATGAAGCGACTTATCAGTCACTAGTGCAACTTGTTAGTTTTCTTCGTGAGCAGTATGGCCTGTCAAGAGAACATGTAATTAGACACTACGACGTAACCGGAAAAGACTGTCCAAAGTACTGGGCAGGAAAAGAAGGGACCGAACAATACGCAAGGTGGAAGAGTTTTCTTGATGATGTCGATAAACATTTAAAATAATTATACTCAAAAGAGAGGGTTTTCTGTCATAACCCATGATTGAAATCACGGGCTTGAAAAAGCAAGTGAAGAGATCAGCTATGTAAGTAGATTGTTGACTACCCTAAGTCTTGAGACAGAGACTACGTTGGTTTAATTATCACACCTGCAGACGTTTGTCCTAATCTGCAGCACTGTGGTTCGTCATTAAAAGTCCTGATGGGTAGGGACGGTGTGGCGAACGAGTAAGTTTTACCAACATTGGGGAAGGGCACCTAACGGTAAGATGTGTACCGGCTTACAGCATCAAAACACATCCAAAAACAAGGAAAGGATAAGCTGAGCGAAATGCCGGTATACGTGCAAGACATAAACGGACATCCACTGATGCCAACAGAACGCTGTGGCTGGGTCCGAAAAGCATTAAAAGCAGGAAAAGCAATAGTTGTAACAAGACGTCCGTTTACCATACGTCTCACATATGAGACAAAAACAAATGCAGTTCAACCCATAACACTGGGAGTAGATGCGGGGAGTGAACACAT
>JAILLB010000012.1 GCA_024693345.1 Clostridiales bacterium | reverse complement strand
TGTCTTCATGTGTCAACTTTTTCCTGAGCACGAACGGACAGGCTTCGGCTGTCGGAACGATTATAAGTGCAGGATACGGATTTATTTGCGGTGCCTATATGCCTATCGCAAGTTTCGGTGAGGGGCTTCAGAAAGTATTGTCATTCCTTCCGGGAACATATGGTACATGCTTACTGAAAAATCACATGATGCGCAGTGTATTTGCAGAAATGGAAAACCTCGGTTTTCCGCCTGCTGTAATGACAGCAATCTGCGATAGTGTAGACTACAACATCTACTTTTTTGGAACGAAGGTATCAATAGAAGTCATGTTTGCCGTAATGGCAGGATCCATAGTTCTGTTTACCGGTCTTTTTGTCCTGTTCCACATGCTGAGAAAAAAAGCAAAAAAATGAAAAAACTATAGATATATCTCTATAGATATGCTATAATTCATGATTACAAGCGCTGACGCGCAAAAGGTAATAACGAATTCAAAACATTAATTTGGAGGAAAAGTAATGTCAACAAAATACGTTTATAAGTTTTCCGAAGGCAACGCAAACATGCGTGAGTTGCTCGGAGGAAAAGGTGCAAACCTAGCTGAGATGACAACAATCGGTCTTCCTGTTCCGCAGGGATTCACAATCACAACAGAAGCGTGCACAAAGTACTATGAAGACGGAAGAAAAATCAATCCCGAAATCATGGCTGAAATCAAGCAGTACATCACTTGGATGGAAGAAATCAACGGCAAGAAGTTCGGTGACAAAGAGAATCCGCTTCTCGTTTCCGTTCGTTCAGGCGCACGTGCTTCAATGCCTGGTATGATGGATACAATCCTCAACCTTGGTCTTAACGATGACGTTGTTGAAGTATTGGCTAAGAAGTCCGGCAATCCTCGTTGGGCATGGGACTGCTACAGAAGATTCATTCAGATGTTCTCAGACGTTGTCATGGAAGTTGGTAAGAAGTATTTTGAACAACTCATAGACAAGATGAAAGAAGAAAAGGGAATCAAGTACGACGTAGAACTCAGTGCTGATGACCTTAAAAAACTTGCAGGACAGTTCAAAGATGAATACAAGGCTAAACTCGGAACAGACTTCCCGAGCGATCCGTATGTTCAGCTTGATGAAGCTATCAAGGCAGTTTTCCGCAGCTGGGACAACCCGCGTGCAAACGTATATCGTCGTGATAACGATATCCCTTACAGCTGGGGTACAGCAGTTAACGTAATGCCGATGGTATTCGGTAACCTCGGTGATACATCCGGTACAGGCGTTGCCTTCACACGTGACCCTGCTACAGGTGAAAAGAAACTCATGGGCGAATTCCTTATGAATGCACAGGGCGAAGATGTTGTTGCAGGAATCCGTACTCCTATGAAGATCGAAAAGATGGGCGAGATTATGCCCGAGGTGTTTGAGCAGTTCAAGAAAGTATGCAATACTCTCGAAACACACTACCGTGACATGCAGGACATGGAGTTCACAATCGAAGACAGAAAACTCTACATGCTCCAGACAAGAAACGGAAAGAGAACAGCTCAGGCTGCTCTTAAGATAGCTTGTGATTTGGTTGATGAAGGAATGAGAACACCTGAAGAAGCAGTTCTCATGATTGATCCTAGAAACCTCGACACACTTCTCCATCCTACATTCGATGCTGCCGCTCTCAAGGCTGCTACACCGATTGGTAAGGGACTCGGAGCTTCTCCCGGCGCAGCTTCAGGTCAGATCGTATTCTCAGCTGAGGATGCAAAGGCTTGGAAAGCAAACGGAAAGAAAGTTGTCCTCGTAAGACTTGAAACATCTCCTGAAGACATCGAAGGCATGAAGGCTGCCCAGGGTATCCTCACAGTTCGTGGCGGTATGACAAGCCATGCAGCAGTTGTTGCACGTGGCATGGGTTCGTGCTGTGTATCCGGATGCGGAGACATCAAGATGGACGAAGAAAACAAGAGATTCGTTCTTGCAGGAAAAACATTTACTGAAGGCGACGTAATCTCAATTGATGGTACAACTGGTAACATTTATGACGGAGCTATTCCGACAGTTGATGCTAAGATTGCTGGCGAATTCGGCAGAATCATGGCTTGGGCTGATGAATTCAGAACACTCAAAGTCAGAACAAATGCTGATACACCTAGAGATGCTAAGAAAGCACGTGAACTCGGAGCTCAGGGAATCGGTCTTTGCCGTACAGAGCACATGTTCTTCGAAGCTGACAGAATCGAACCTTTCCGTGAGATGATCTGCTCAGACACAGTTGAAGAAAGAGAAAAAGCACTCAACAAGATTCTTCCTATGCAGCAGGGCGACTTTGAAAAGATTTACGAAGCACTTGAAGGAACACCTGTTACAATCAGATTCCTCGACCCGCCGCTTCATGAGTTCGTTCCTACAGAAGAAGCTGACATCGTTGAACTTGCTAACAAGATGGGTAAGCCCGTTGAAGCTATCAAGAACATTATCTCAGGTTTGCATGAAGTAAACCCGATGATGGGACACCGTGGCTGCCGTCTTACAGTTACATATCCTGAAATCGCAGTAATGCAGACAAAGGCAGTTATCCGTGCTGCTATCAACGTTCAGAGAAAACATCCTGAATGGAAGATGGTTCCTGAAATCATGATTCCTCTTACAAGCGAAGTTAAGGAATTCAAATATGTTAAGGATATCGTAGTTGCAACAGCTAATGCTGAAATCGCTGCTTCTGATGTAAAGATTGAGTATCAGGTTGGTACAATGATTGAAATCCCGAGAGCTGCTCTTACAGCTGACGAGATTGCTGCTGAATCAGACTTCTTCTGCTTCGGTACAAACGACCTCACACAGATGACATTCGGTTTCTCAAGAGATGATGCAGGCAAGTTCCTCGGAGCTTACTATGACAAGAAGATCTTCGAAAACGATCCGTTTGCTAAACTTGACCAGAATGGTGTCGGCAAGCTCATGGAAATGACAATTAAGCTCGGCAAACCGGTTAATCCGAAACTCCACGTCGGTATATGCGGCGAACACGGCGGAGATCCTACATCTGTTGAATTCTGCAACAAGATAGGTCTTGACTATGTATCATGCTCACCATTCAGAGTACCGATAGCTAGACTTGCTGCTGCTCAGGCTGCTCTCAAGGAGAGAAAATAATCGACTGACTTGTCGATAAATAGCAATAATATGCCCGGTATTGGTCAAAAGCCTCTACCGGGTTTTTCTTAATATGTGAATGAATCCCAGGGGATATCTTTTTGCTGTTCATCAATAAGTGATTGAATGTGGAACAGCAAAGGGAAGTCTTCCGGATTTTTATTTGTCCTTTTTAGCGATTCAGTGACAAGTCTTGTTATTGCAATTGATTCCAGAGTTATTCCTTTCAGCATTTCTTTTGCCTGGCCATACTTTATTCCTTTTCCGAGAAGGGTTCCTATTTTTCTGGTTCTTCCGCCGAAAACCGTGACATAAAGGTCACCTGCACCGAAAGCTATTTTGTCACTTTCTCCTCTGTTCATGGCTATTAACTTTGACATTTCTTTGACAGCCTGGTAAAACAGTCCCGCCTGTGCGTTGTAATCAGGAACAGATTCTTCGCCATGATCTTTTTCGGCCATGCCTATTGCAAGCGAAACACCGAGAGCATATGCATTCTTCAGTGCCACGGCAGTTTCCAGACCGATTACATCAGTAGTCAATGAAATATGGTAGTAAGGGGTTTGAAGAATCGATTTGAAGAATTCAAGGTCTTTCATGTTTTTGCCGCAGAACGCGACTTCTGTGTTGTGTTTGTCAACAAGTTCGTAACTTGTGCATGGGCCTCCGACACAGTTGAAAGAGAAGTGTTTGTCCGGCAGTTTTCTTGAATAGTATTCGGGGAAAGAAATCATGTTACCGCTTTCATCGGTTTTCAATCCCTTTGTGATGGACAAAACAGGAATATTCTCATCCAGCTTAGGTAAAACATTTTCCAAAAACCAGTCAACACCGAAGCTGCTGACCCCGCATATAACGCAGTCTGAGTCGTTTAACACTCTGTCTATGTCCTTAAACTGATAATACTCAATGCCTTCAGGCAAAGCTCTCTTGAGTGTTATATGGTAACCGGTTTTGGATAATTCGGATATAATTACTTCATCAAGAGGTGTTCCTACTATTCTGATCTGGTTGTGATTGTATGATGCGGGAACGCTCATTGCAGATCCCATCATTCCTGCACCGATAATTGTGACTTTTGCCATGAAAAATGCCTCTGTAATTTGGATTTGTTCGAATAGATTATAATACAAAAAAACCATGTAGTAAACACTACATTTTTCTGTCTTTTTGTGGTAAAATACTCAATATAGAATGCAAGAAAAGAGGATACAGATTGTGCTGTTAAAGCTTAAACCTGTCATAAAGCATATTCTGTGGGGCGGAGATAAACTGTCCAGAGAATACGGAATCGGTGAAGATGGCGAGAAAGTTGCTGAAGCCTGGCAGTTGACGTGCAGAAAAGACGGAGACAATGAAATAGTGAACGGAAAATATAAAGGCAGAACATTTTCCGAATTCATTAATGAAAACCCGTTAGCTATTGGAACAAAAAACACATTTGACAGATTTCCTCTGTTGATCAAACTCATTGATGCAGGTGCGGATTTGTCTATTCAGGTCCATCCTAATGATGAATATGCTAAGGCACATTCAACGGATCTTGGAAAAACCGAGATGTGGTATATAGTTGAAGCAGAACCGGGTGCAAAAATTGCTTACGGATTAAAAAAGAAATATTTAAGAAGTGAACTTGAAAAAGCAATTCAGGACGGAACACTTGAAGAATGTGTTAACTATGTGAATGTTAAGCCCGGAGAGACATATTTCATTCCGTCAGGAACAGTACATGCTATATGCTCTGGACTTCTCATAGCGGAAATTCAGCAGGATTCCAATATTACGTACAGGGTGTATGACTATAACAGACGCCAGCCTGATGGTTCCCTCAGACAGCTTCATATAGAAGATGCTCTGAATGTAATTGAGACTGTAAATCCAGATGACATAACATCAACAAGTTATGACAACGTGATTGCTGACTGCAAATTTTTCAAAGTCATGGTTTTAGATAAAAACGTTAAAGAATCGCTCAATGTCACTGGCGAGAGTTTTGTTCACGTGATGTGCGTTGATGGAAGTGTAGATGTAAAAGACAAGGATGAACAAGTGACTGTGTCAAAAGGCGAATCATTGTTTATCCCATCCGGAGATGGAAAAGTTGACATCAAAGGAAAAGGAAAGATTGTCGTGACAAAAATATAAATTTGGAAAAACAAAGAAATAATAATGTATCAACACAACAATAGGAGATTATAAAATGCCTGAAACATTATTAAACAATTTTGATCTTTCCAATCCTCTTCACATAGCAATCCTTGTGGTTATTGGATTGATCGCAATAGTTGCTGTAGTTTCAGTTGTAATTTCAATTTGGCTGGCAGTCAAATATGTAAAATTCAACAGAAGACAGAACAGTGCGGGTATCACTGGAAGTGATGCGGCTAGAAAGATTCTTGATCACAACGGCCTTCAGCACATAAAGGTATCTGTTGTCGGCTCAGTTATGTTCGGAAACAGTTATTCACATTATTTCAAGAAAATCAGGATAAGAAGAATGACAAACAAGAAGACAAGTATTACTTCTCTTGCCATGGGTGTTCAGAAATCTTGTCTTGCTATTCTTGACAAAGAAAATGACCCCGACATGAAGCAGAGAGTCAGACTCATTCCGATAATAACATTCGGACCATTTGCTTTCATTCCGCTCCTGATAATCGGTGTTCTGCTTGACGTAGCAGTGCTCAGCACAAGTGCTGAACCGACTCTTGGGCTCGGTACAGTTGTATGCTCAATATTGGGTATATTGTTCTATGTTTTATCTTTCATTCTGTCTTTGAAGGTTTATAAGACAGAAGTTAAGGCTCAAGAGAGAGCATATGTCGAACTTCAGAAAGAAAGAATGGCTACTGAAGAAGAAATTGAATTGATGAAAGAATTGTTCAAGCTTTACAACATTCAGTACATCAACGATATGATACTTGCGTTCTTGCAGGTAATATTGAAGATACTGATGCTGCTGGCAAGAGTCCAGGGAAGTTCATCAACCAGTTCTTCAAACGCTTGACAAAAGAAGAGGGAAGCTCGAGAGGGCTTCCCAAATTTGTTAATGTGTCGCGTACAGCAATATGTCCCATGCAGGAACCCCTGACAGTTTTCGCATGAAGAGTTTATGTTCCGGAAGTAGTTCGTGAACATAGAGAGGAATATCGAAAATGTCACCGCTTCTGTGATATACGGATATTTCCAAGTCTGTTTCATTACTCAGAATTGTGTTGAAGGATCCTTTCAGTGCTTTGATTTCTGCACCTTCAACGTCATATTTTATAAGCAATTGCTCACCGTGTATTTCGCAAACATGATCTAGCGGAAGGTATTCCACAACTCTGTTTTTTGATCCGGATAAAGAATTGGTGGTTGTGTTTGAAATCTTGGATCCACGTCCGCCTGAATCTATAAAGTGTCCGGTATCCTCTTTGTCCCAAGCAGCTGCATTTACAATTATTGTGTCCGGTTCAAAGAAAGAATTTGTGTATTCGGCAAGTTTCTTGAAAGATTTTTCAGACGGCTCCATGCAGACAGCAATCTTGATTGAAGGATAATCATTTATGGCACGTCTGAGAGTGTCACCGGTATATGCTCCAAGATCGGCATATGCCGTATATTTTTTATCGAGAATGTTTTTGTAGTCGTCGTCTGAACATTGACAACCGTATAGATAATCCGGATTTCCGGTCAGCCTGAATTTGACAATGCCATCAAGCGTTTTTCTCGAAACATCATCTGAAAGAATGGACCGCACCATCTCATGTTTTTCCTTGTTATGCTCATAAAAATTTTTGTCGAACAGCTCACTGCCGCACAAAGGCATATCCGGAATGTATGTCTCATGAAGATGCCTGACTTTTTCAATGTTTTCAAGAACATTTTCAAGTCTTGACCCGAAGGCTATTATGCATAAAAAGTCGCCAAACAAATCTTCTGCTTTGGATAGTGTCAGTATCTCTTTGCCTCGAAACATTTTTCCGGGTCTGTAAAAATCGTCTGAAACAAAGTACCCGGACATTGTTTTACCAAGTGACTCTATTTGGACTGCAATCTTGTCCGCTCCGTCACCCGTGCCATAAAAGACTATATGTTTCTGTGTGGAAGCAATCTTGTCCCAGATATACTCACTGCTCATTGAATATCTTTCTGAATGCAGGGTGATTATAGATATATTGAGCTATTAGAGATTTGCAGACAGCTGACGGATGAACTCGGTCATTGCCGAGCAGACAGTAGTTTCCGCCGTTTTCAAGGTACCAGTCGATTCTTGACTGAACATCTATGAAATCAATTCCGTTCTTTTCCGCAAGATCTCTGAGAATGTCATTGCATTCGTCACAGTCGTGTCTCATCGCGTCCTGTTTGTTGAGTTCAAAAAAGAAAGGTGAAATGAGGGTCGGAACTGCGCCGATGGCTTTGGTTTTGTCTATGCATGTCTGCATGTTTTTTCTGTACTGTTCAGGTGTTGTCGCACTTGAAGGAGTGAGCGGACAATCGTATCTTCTCCAACAGTCATTTATGCCGATGAGGAAGAATACGTAATCCGGTTCATATGGTGTTACGTCTTCATCAAAACGTGCAAGCAGTTTTGTGGTTGTGTCACCTGATACAGCTGCATTGAAGTATCTTATGTTGTTGTCCGGATGGTCTGCCCAGGTCATGCAAAAGATATTTGCAAGATAGCTGTCTCCCATTTTTCCGAATCCATCACCAATCGGTCTTGCTCTGCCGACATCTGTGGTACTGTCTCCGTTAAATAACACTCTTACGACTTTTTTATCCATATGTGAAATCCTCCTGATTCTTTGCTGATATTATATCACATGTCGATGTTCTATTACAATTAATTAACAATGGCCCCATTTTCTTGCTATAATGTAAATCCAGATGTATAATAACACAGTAACGACTAGTTTTGAGGAAGACATAATGGACGAACAAATTGCTGAAAAGCCACGTAAAAAATCTATTATCCCGAACATCCTGACATCGATTAGATTGGTCGGAGCAATTGTTACTATATTCTTGTCAATTGATTCACCTGCCTACTATATCGTTTATGGTGTAGCCGGATTAACAGATGCTTTTGACGGAATGATTGCCAGAAAAACTAACAGTTCCAGCCAGTTCGGATCTGTATTGGACAGCATCGCGGATTTAGTGTTCTATGCAGCAATGGCATACAAATTCTTTATGACATTGTGGGAGGAACTGCCGCTTGCGTTCTGGATTTTACTGGGAGTTGCACTGGCTATAAGAGTGGTAACATATGCTTATGTGTACGTAAAACACAAAAAGTTCGACTCAATACACACCTATGGCAGCAAGCTTACCGGTGCATTGACGTTTTTGATTCCGTTCTACTATATCCTTAACATACTGGTTATAGGAATGATGATTACAGTCATTGTCGGTATTCTTGCATCACTTGAGCAGATGCTGATTCACTTCATATACAAAGGCTATGACGAGAGTGTCAAGACAATATTCCTTGCAAAAAAGAAACAAAAAGAAGCAGAAAAGTCAGAATCATAGAAAGGCGAAAAAGATGAGCGAACAGAAAATTAAAGGCTCATTTATGGGCGGATATTCAAAGAAGGATGTTAACAAGTTCATCGCCGATATGAGTGCAGATTTTAAGCATCAATCCGATGAAAAAGACGCATCAATTGCGTTCGAACGCTCCAGAGCTGACAAGGCAGAAGAAAATCTCAGATTGACAAATGAAAAACTGGATGAAATAGCAATTGCCGCATTCGGAGCTGAGCAAAAACAGAAAGAACTGGAAAAACGAATTGCTGCTCTTGAAAAAGACAGAGCTTTGCTGAGCGATAAACTCGACGAGATGGCGGTGGCGGCAAAAGAAGCCATTATGAATCTAGAGGCTACAAGAAAACAGTTTGAGGATGAATGCCAGAAGAGTGTGCTGGCAGAACAGAAGCTCGATGCTCTCGCATGCGAGACATATGGTATGATGCAGCAGAATCAGCTGACCGAAGAGATGTATGCTAAAATTGACCAGAGAATAGAAGACATATTCAGAGAGGCTGACAGCAAGGCAACAGAGATAATAAGGCAGGCTCAGACAATCTCCGATGAAATGGTCAATGAAACGAGACAAAAGACTCAGAATTTCAAGGCCAACTTGGAAGACAGTTACAAAAATGCTGTTTCAGAATATAAGGAAAACGTCAACGCTGCAGTAGATAATCTTTTGAGAGCAGTTTCTGAAGGCAGCAATGAACTGAATCAGAGAATTGACAGTGTAGAGTCATACGAAAACACTGTAAAGACAAGCGGAGTAGTGCCAATGCATTTCTCTGAAGAGAAGAAGCCAAGAGAAGTTGTATCCAATAAGGACTACATATCTTCAATTAATGACAAGATTGAGAAGTTCTTTAAGGGAGCAATCAACGCTCTAAATTCTTTGATTGGAAGAAAATGAAAAAGATAAATGTAAGTGAACTTCCTGAAAAAGGAAGAGAATTGGTTGCCGGTGAAACAATACTTCTTTCCGGAAAAGTGTATTGTGCCAGAGATGCAGCTCACAAAAAACTGTTTGAGATGATGGGCAAAGGGACAGAACTTCCTTTGAATCTGAAGAACGCAGTGATTTATTATGCGGGTCCGACGCCAGCATTCGGTGACAAGGCTGTGGGCTCGTGTGGTCCGACGACTTCTTCGAGGATGGACAAATTCACTCCTGATCTAATTGCAAAAGGCGTAATTGCCACAATCGGAAAAGGGAAGAGATCCGATGAAGTAGTAGAGGCAATAAAGAAGTATAAGGCTTTGTACTTTTGCGCAATCGGAGGAGCAGGAGCGATTGCCAGCAAGCATATTGTGAAGGCTGAAGTTGTTGCATTTCCTGAACTCGGATGCGAAGCGTTGAGGGTATTTGATTTTGTAGACTTCCCGTTGATAGTAGGAATAGACTCAAAAGGCAATATTGCCATGAGAGCATAGAGTATTGAGAAAGGATCATGATATGTCTGAAAAAGATTACGAACACAAGGTTATATCGCAGAATAAAAAAGCATATCATGATTATTTCGTACTCGAAAAATATGAGGCGGGCATTTCTCTTTCCGGAACAGAAATAAAGAGCATAAGAAACGGAAGAGTCAACCTCAAGGATTCATATTGCGAAATAAACAAATTGGAGATTTTCGTAGTTGGAATGCATATAAGTCCATACGAAAAAGGCAACATTTTCAACAAAGACCCGTACAGAGAAAGAAAACTTCTAATGCATAAGAAGGAAATTCTCAAACTGTATCAGAAAGCCGGACAGCAGGGTTGTACGATAGTGCCTCTTTCAATTTACTTTAAGGGCAAACTGGTTAAAATTGAGATTGGTCTGTGCAAGGGTAAAAAAATGTACGATAAGAGAGAGACGGAAATAAAGAAACAGGAAGAAAGAGATATAGAGAGATACGAAAAAAACAAAGATTAATCATATGGGTCCGTAATGGTTTCGACGGGGAATGTGAGATATGATAAGCGAGCGGAGATGAAGAACCTCCTTAAATCTTCAAACTAAAATTAAACGCTAATAGAAATACTTTAGCTTACGCTGCCTAAGTTGCGGCGTTGTCCTGTTGAAGAAGACCGCGACTTCGATTTGGGCATGATCCAGCGGTGAACATGAATGGTGAGTTAGCTTTTATACCCATCATGCATAAAAAAGCTACCTGTTCAAGCTATCCTGTCAGTTGGTTCTTGATTAGGGAAAGGTAATAAACTGAATGCGCTCGGAGAAGGTCATAAGGATTGTTTTTCGGACAGGAGTTCGACTCTCCTCGGATCCACCATACTAACAGCTTGAATGCATATGTGTTCAGGCTGTTTTTGTGCCCGCAATTTGCAATTTCGTGGTGAACGCGTCTCGAAAACATGCAATTTCGTGGTAAATGCTCCGCAAAATGTATGCAATTTCGTGGTAAGCGCATCCAAAAGCATTGCGGTTTTGTGAAAAAGCACATATAATGACAACATGGTGCAAATGTGCAATGATTAATGCCAATTCGACAACTGATGACATACTTAATACAATTTCTTTGCTTGATCAGATGGCCAAAAAACTATACAAGGTGACTCTCAACAAGTATTAATCCGATTAGTGACACAAAATATGACTGCAACCCGTTAAAGAGTTGCAGTCATTTCATTATATGCGTCTTTCATTTGTCTTCTTCGACGATTCTCATACCTTTCAGCTTGAACAGGTTCATTATATCTGTTCTGAAATCACCAAAAACAGTTACTCTGTGCCACTGAGGCATCCAGTTGTCCATTATTGCTCTTGCATTGCACTTTGCAACGAGTTTGCTTCTGCATCCTGCATCGCCGCCTGCATTGCCTACTGATTCAGCTGAATGAATTGCGCCCCATCCGTTTACGTTGCTCATTGTGAATGTGGTGAGTTTTTCTCCGGTCGGGAAGATTACCTGTACAGACGCACCGAGTTGATCTTCTGCATGGCTTCTTATGTAATAGTCGCAAGAACGTGCATCATTAGTGCCGTAAACTTTTCTGCATGCTACGCAATGAGCATAAATAATCTGGTCTGACGATGTATCAATTACAGGATCTGAAACAAATCCTTCTTTCTTTGCAAGGTACAAAGAAATGAGACAGGACATTGTTGCATCGATGTCAGCTTCGCAAACACCGAGTTCACCATCATTGTTCATCTGGAAATGTGAAAGACAAGGATACATATGTCTGTTCTTTCCGTATTTGTCTTCATATGAAAGGGCAAGGCAGTCAACTGTTACGGCATTTGCCTTGTTTTCCTTGACCATTTTTTTCAGCGCGAGGTACAGTTTCGCACCTTCGTAGATATCACTCTCGGAAGGTTCAATAATTCCGAGTGTGTTGCCTGTCCACTTCTTGACAATGGGCTCTGCCTCTGTATTTGGAACGTTCTTAAATTCATCCATCAATTCTTTTGAAGATTTTACAATGAATTTGGTTCCGAATCTCTTGTGAGCTTCTGTTTCTCTTGCCAATGACTTGTCATTTTTGATAACAAGTACTGTTGTGCGTTTAAGTTTTGCATTTACTACAAGAGTTCTTGCGAGTTTTGCAATGTCCATGTTGTTTGTGGATGAACAGTAAGGAATCGGGAGATTGTTTTCTCTGATCATAGGAACTGTGGATTCAAGCAGAGAACCGCTTCCGCAGAAGCATATACCTGCAATTGCGACAGGCATTTCATCTGTGTGCTTAGCGTAGAAATTGTCTATCTTAATCCAGTTTGTCATCAAGAGTAGAAGAATTCCGTCATATTTCTTCTTGTCTTCTTCAAATGTTTCTTCTGCTTCCTGAGGAGAAGTGTATTTTACAACATCAAATATTGCATCGTCATTGTATTCTCTGACAGATGACATTATTTCTTCTGTTTTTTTCTCATATCCATAGTTTATATGCGGCCAACCCGGAACATTTTCCTTTTTTGCCTGAACTACCACTTTTATGCGTATTTGTTTCATAACAAATCCCCCAAATGTTATTGATAGATAAATTATATCATCCGCTTTTTCAAATTCAACATCAAATGTTGCAAAAAACAAGAAAAAAACAAAGGAAACCGTTCAAACTGAACAAGTTTCCTCTTTATGTCTATTTGCTGCTCTGCATGCCGAATTGTTCTGAAAAACCTTTCTCGTCCAAGATGGCTTGATCAGTGTCATAAACAAGCGGAATTCCGTATTCTTTTTCGTATACTTCTTTCCAGACTCTGTAATTTTCCTCCATCATCATATTCAGATTTTCACGATATGACTTTGTCGGATCAGGTTTGATGGGAGGCAATATGTGTATTGTGTATTCCTGTACATAAAAACCATCTTGCCCAAGGTTCTGGCTGTCCTGCATTGTAATGAAGCAGGGGAGAACAGGAACCTTGTTTTTGGCGGCTATACTGAATCCTCCGCTCTTGAGAGGCTTTGGCTTGCGGTAGTTCCACCACATGCTCTGTTCGGGGTAAATGAGAATCAGATTGCCGCTCTGAAGCAGTTCGTCCACGGCTCTCATGAATTTTCTCATTGTTCTGCTGTTTGATGACAGAGGTAATGTATCGCAGTTTCTCATCAAAAATCCGTAAAGCCCCGGGAAGTTTGTATAGTTGCCCTCTCTGATAACTCTGTAGAGAGTCCTTCCGTTTGTGTGTGCTGCTTTGTAAGCATAATACATTGCAAAACTGTCGAAAGCATTAAAGTGGTTACAGGTAATCAGCGCTCCGGAGTCGAGATTGTGGAGATTTTCTATTCCTCTTATTTCTCTGATGATGAAATTCTTTTTACTCTTCTGCTGACCGATGAAAATATGAGCTGCCAGATAAGCAAGTCCAGTCTTGGTTTTTGAAATCCAATCAGTTCTGATATAGTTGATTTTGTCAGGCATGAGAACGGGGGCAGGCGGATCTTCTTCGACATCTTCGTCAAATCTGCCTTCCTGTTCATATTGCTGGATTTTTTCAAGAACAGCAACTCTGTCAGGAGCCATGCTTTTGCGGACTACAGACTTGAGATAATTGTTTTCGCTGTCAATTTCGCTTTGAGCAGTTTCCGCCAGAGCTATCTGCTGCTGGGTATCCCTTTCTCTCATTTCATCTGTGTAATTGTTGAATTCATCAACAATAGCTTCATAGCATGATGTCATTTTGGCATATTTCCAGAAAACATCTTCATAAATGCAGTCTTTATAATGCCAAGGTTTGTTCTGCATTATATAGTGTATGAGCTTTGCTTTTTTGGCAGGGTAGTATGGCTCGTTATATGTCTGAACGTTCCATCTCTGATCTATAAATTTGACTTGTCCATGGCATATGACATTCAGATAATCTTCATCCTGCGTTACCACAAACTTATATACGTGCAGAAGATCGAGGAATCTGTCCAAAACATATTCTCTGCGGAATTTTCTGCAGTTAATGATCATAACTCCTGCATTGAAATATTTGCTTGCTGCAATTCCAAGAGTTTTTTCTACATAATTTCTGAAAACCGGAGTATCTACCATGACTTTTTCGACGCATGCTCCGACATAGTAGTCTTGGAGATCTACTTTAAACAGTTCAGAAATGTCTCCCTGGATAATTGTGTCGGAATCCAGATATACGGCTTTCTTTATTCTCGGATACATCTCGGATATAAACAAACGATAATATGTTGTTTTGGAATAATAATCTCTCGTGGGCAGTTTATCTTTAATCGAATTGAGATAAACTGTAACTTCATCCATTGTAATCTCGAAGTTTTCGTTTGCCAGAGCCAAAAACATTTTGGATGTTTCGTGTGAAATGTCCGAGTTGAGAATATGTATGTGATAGTGATTGTTTTTTGAAGCATTTTTGATTAAAGAAACCAATGACACAAGGGTGTACTTGGCAAACTTTTCATCCGATGCATAAAAAATCTGTAGTGCTTTTCTCTCCATTAATTACTCTCCCTGTTGAACTTTTCCCTGAGGTAGATGTATTCATAAAGAATGTCATCGAAGACATAGTAGTGGAATACTTTGTGAACCTTGCTCACGTGCCACTGCTTTATATTGTCTGTGTGTGGATAGGGAAGCCAGAACAACCTCTTTGAAAAATGTCTGACAACAGTGTGTTTGTGTAAGAATTTCTGGTCGTTGAATCTCTGAGGTAAAACCTTCTTTTTTGTCGTGGATCTGATCAATGCGCTCTGATCTGCAAAGACGAGCTTTTTGGTCTTAATCCACTCACGTGCTTTTTCAAATATGCCTGTCTCTCTCATGTATTTGAGATTGAAAAGCAAGACACCGGCATTAATGTAGTTGGGCTGAATGAGATATTTCCCGTAGTGATCTCTTCCTGCCGCATATTCGACTTGGGATACATCAATGTCATATAAAAGTCTGATGTCTCTGTTGAACATTATATCCGCATCCAAATACAGGAGTTTGTCGGGTAATATGCTGATTTTATCTGCAAAAAGACGTATCAGGGTATATGGTGAGCAGTATGCTCCTTCATTGGGACATCCGGAAAAATCCTGCATATAGTAGTCAGTTACGTCAATCTTTATTACGGAATTCTCCGGGTTGTATTCCTTGACGACATCGTTAAGGAAAGATACCTGTTTGTCATCAATCGGTACATATGAGTCTTTTAGATGGGAAACATCCATTGTGAGAATGAAAATCCTTAGCGGCTCATCCAATTTGCTCCTCTTCAGAATGGAAAGAGCACATGTGAGTATTCCATCAAAAACACCTTTGTTACCGGCAAATAATATGTTGATCACAATGTCTCCTTCTTTCTGTATTCTATGACATTTACATTGGACAATTTGCTTCTCTCTGTCATGCATTCATACACTTGATCCCTGAGCAGTTTTCTTTGTTCCTGTATACTCTTGCTCTTGTCACGGTAAAACGGTCCATCTACGTACGTGACCAGGTTTGGCTTTGAACCATGCTTTCTTTTCTGATAAGTGTTTGTGAAGCAGAACACGGGGGTGTCATACTTGACAGGGTAGTAGAATGAATCATCCTTAAAAGGTCTGATTCCCGTATAGTAAGGCCAGATGTGTGCTTCGGGATAAATGACCAGGGCTTTGTTTTCCTTTACCCTTGTCTCAATAGCTTTAGAAAAGTTTATTGTGGCCTTAAGAGTGTCAGGCAGCGGCAGAGCACCCATTGAGGGTGTTACTCTTCCGAGATATGGCATTGAAACGTTGTTCGGGTGAACGATGACATAAGCATCTTTTGAAAATGTTATCATGGAGGGAATAACTGCATCGCCTGTAGGCTGCGTGTGGTTTCCGAACATGAAATACCCTTTGTCTTTGAATTTCTTCAGGATTTTCCGGTTAATGATCTTGTGGTGAAACTTAATTTTCAGATAGAAAAATGCAATCGGCGTTGCGACAACTCTGTACCAGAAGAAATGAGTGAATTTCTTAAAGATGCCTGAATGAATGTATACGTAATCATCTCCGATTTTTTTTGCAACAATCTGAGCTGATGAAAATTCATTATTCAGTTCATCATCATAGTATATAATCTTCTTTTCTTCCATAAACAGCTTTCGGCCGATTGCAAATCGATATAGTCTCAGTCCGATGATTGTATTGTCAGCATTCTCCTAATAGTATACAACTTTTTCGACAAAAAATGCTATAGACAAATCGTTATGACTGTTGTTTCATAGCAGCTGCTATAAACCCTTTGAACAGCGGATGTGGCTTATCCGGTCTGCTCTTGAATTCCGGATGGTACTGAACGCCAACAAAGAACGGTCTGTCAGTCAGTTCAATTGTTTCAACGAGATTTCCGTCCGGTGACATTCCCGACAGGGTCATACCTGCATCTGTGAATTCTTTTCTGTAATCGTTGTTAAATTCGTAGCGGTGACGATGGCGTTCACTGATGTTTGTTGAACCATAACATCTATACATGGTCGTGTCGGGCTTGATTACGCATGGATAAGCTCCAAGCCTCAATGTGCCGCCCTTGTCTATTTCATCGCTCTGTCCGGGCATGAAGTCTATGACTTTGTGTTTGGAGTCAGAAGAGAATTCGCCCGAGTTTGCGTCAGCATAGCCTAGAACGTTGCGTGCAAACTCAATGCTTGCAATCTGCATTCCGAGGCATATTCCGAAGTACGGAATGTTGTTTTCTCTTGCATATTTACATGTTGTGATCATTCCTTCGATTCCACGTGAACCGAATCCGCCGGGAACAATTATTCCCTGAAGGCCTGACAAAATCTCTTTTGCTGTTTCTTCGGTAATTGTTTCGGAATCTATCCATTTGATGTTTACATGGGTGTTGTACAGATAACCTGCATGTCTCAGTGCTTCTGCAACGGACAGATACGCATCGTGAAGCTGAACATATTTTCCGACAAGACCAATTTCAACACTGTTTGGACTGGACTTAATGCGCTCAACCATGCTTGTCCACGCTTTGAGATTCGGAACTCTTGCAAGCAGTCCCAATTCACGGCATACAACAGCAGAGAAGTTGTACTGTTCCAGCATAAGAGGGGCTTCGTAGAGAATCGGCAGTGTGCGGTTTTCAATTACGCAGTCAGGCTTGACATTGCAGAACATTGCGATTTTGTCAAAGATGGACTTTTCAAGAGGTTCGTCACATCTGAGCACTATAATGTCAGGGTTGACACCCATTCCCTGAAGTTCTTTTACAGAATGCTGAGTCGGTTTTGATTTGTGTTCATCAGATCCGGAAAGGTATGGAACAAGAGTTACATGGATGAACAGGCTGTTTTCCTTGCCGACTTCAAGAGATATCTGTCTTACAGCCTCTATGAACGGCTGGGACTCGATGTCACCTATCGTGCCTCCGATTTCGGTGATAACAACATCGGCGTCCGAGTGTTCGCCTACTCTGTATATAAACTCCTTTATTTCATTGGTAATATGAGGGATTACCTGAACGGTTGAACCAAGGTACTCGCCTCTTCTTTCTTTGTTAAGGACGTTCCAATACACTTTTCCCGTTGTGAGATTGGAGTATTTATTCAGATCTTCATCGATGAATCTCTCATAATGGCCCAAATCCAGGTCAGTTTCAGCTCCGTCTTCGGTAACATATACTTCTCCGTGTTGGTACGGACTCATTGTGCCTGGGTCAACATTGATGTACGGATCAAGTTTCTGAGATGCCACTTTGTATCCGCGCGCCTTCAATAATCTTCCGAGTGATGCAGCAGTAATACCTTTACCAAGTCCTGAAACAACACCACCGGTCACAAAAATATACTTTGTCTCCATAGTGATTGGTCCTTTCCGAATAATAACAGATTAACTGAAAAAAGGCATTACTCTATGGGTGCCAATGAAATAATGCCTGATGTCAATTTTTTTAACGGTACTATTATACAATTCCAGTTTCTGCAATACAATAAAAAAATTACATTTTTTGCTGTTTTTTAATTGTTATGTGAGAAAAAACATGGTCGGAATTCGGACAAACATATACCGTTGGTATAAAAAATATTTTCCCAATGGTATTAGCGGTGTCTTGCTTTGGTGTTTTAAGTGGAATATAATGGAGTCAAGAGAAAGCAAGGAGGAAGTGGCATGCAACTAAATCTTTCAGATATTATTCGCAAATTCAGAAGGCAAAGGAATATGACACAGGAACAATTGGCGGAGACATTGGGAGTTACTGTAGGTGCAGTTCATAAATGGGAATCTGGCCTATCTGTTCCGGAATTGAACACGTTAGTCGAAATAGCCGATTTCTTTGATACTTCCGTGGACGTTTTACTCGGATACACAATGATTAATAACAGCATTGACTCAGTCTTGGGCAGAATGTCAGAGTATTGTAAGAGTTTTGATCCAATGGCTTTGGATGAGGCAGAAAAGGCACTTGGAAAATATCCCAATTCATTAAAAGTGGTACATTCATGTGCGATGGTCTACTTAGTCTTTGGAGCGGGAAATCATGACAAGGGTCAGTTAAGGCGTTCATTGGAACTGTATGAGAGAGCGAAACTACTTCTTAATCAAAGCGATGATCGCAATATAAGTGAAATTACTATAAGCGGAGGCATGGCAAGCATCTTGTTTTTGCTTGATGAACGTGAAAAAAGTCTTGAGTTAATGAAAAACAACAATTGCGGTGGCATATTCAATGGTAATATAGGCGCATTTCTTGCGGTATATATGAACCGACCCGAAGAGGCTGAGCCGTATTTGGCAGAATCGCTGGCATCAAGCATTACTGAGGTATTTCAGAATGTTATATCTTATGCATTTGTGTACTTAAAAAGAAAAGAATGGGATTCTGCCCGTGAAATAGTAATGTGGGGTATTAGACTAATAGAGGATATTAAAACAGAGTCAAAACCGGATTATCTCGAAAAAATGCATGCTGAGCTATTATCCGTTCTTGCAATTGTTCAAAAGATGTCGGGATTGACTGATGAATCCAATGAATCGCTGAAAAAAGCTTATGAACTTGCACGTGAATTTGATTCCAAACCGGATTTCAGCTTGGAGACTTTCAAGTTCACAGACAAAGGGGACCAGTTATTGTCTTTTGATATTCTTGGATCATCTGCATTGGGCAGTGTTGAGCAGATACTTAATATTGCAGATTGTCAGAGTATCAGGGATTGTTGGAAGGAATTGTGTGAAAATGGACAATGATGTTCAAAAGAGTAAAAATGTATTTTTAAATAAGAATTTCAGACTGGTGTTTCTCGGTGCACTTGTGTCGGAATTGGGAGCAATATTATATAGCTTTGCTGTCAGTTTCTATATACTGGAAATAAGCGACAACAACGCATTTCTTCAGGGATTATATCTTGCTCTTTGCGGGGTGGCACTATTGGTGCTGACCCCGTTAGGCGGAGTATTAGGAGACCGATTCAACAAAGCAAAAATAATGTTTATATGTGACTACATTAAGGGCAGTCTGATTATACTTGCTACCATTATGCTGCTGTTGTTTAAAGATCAATCGGCACAGATAGTGATTTTGTTTGCTACAGGAATCCTGGGCAATGCAGTGAGCGGTATATTTACTCCTGCTTCGGGTGCCATATTTCCCCAGATAGTTCATGAAGATAAACTTCAGCAGGCAAATGCCTTCTTTTCTATCAAGAGTTCACTTGAGGGAATACTCGGAATAATACTTGCAGGCATTCTTTACGCGGCTTTACCAATAACCACACTGTTCTTTGTTGTGGGAGCATGCTACATCGCTTCAGGTGTATCCGAGATGTTTATCCGATACAATTTTGTTCCTTCAGAAGAGCATTTGACACTCAAACTGGCCGTTATGGACATGCGAGACGGTTTAGTATACCTGAAATCCAAAAAGCCGATTCTTGCTCTGCTTTTGGCTATATTGTTCATTAATTTCTTTTTCGAACCTATTACCGGAAATTTCATTCCGTTTTTCATAAAGACCGATTTGACAAATGCACCATCTTATCTGTTTGATGCAGTGTTGACACCTGAACTCTGGTCATCAATGTTCAGCGTTTGTATCGGTATAAGTTCTTTGGTCGGTGCTGTGATTCTCAGTGCTCGTTCTCAAAAGGAAAAATGCGGCCACGCAACTTCTGTGAAAATCTGTATTATGGCAGTTATTCTTGCTGTACTGACACTTAGTTACTGGCTATTGGTTGAACGCGGAGCATCTATCAGTGCATTCCTGATTGTAGTCTGTGGCGGATGCCTTTTACTGGGGTTTGTAATAATGTTTATCAACATTCCGGTTTCCACAACAATTATGAAAATTGTCGACAAAGATAAACTCAGTAAAGTTAATAGTATAACAAGTATAGGCTCGCAGGGAATGATACCGATTGCATCAGTTTTGGCAGGTGCAGTTTTGGATTCATTTGGCAGTACGATTCTTTTGATTGTATGCTCAGTTGGATTTGCGATTACAGCAATCATTATGTTTTTCAGCAAAAGTGTAAAGGAAATATGAAGCAATACCCAAGAATAGCAAATGGCTCCGGTTTCGGAGCCATTACTTATGCCATTATTATTCCCACTCGATTGTTCCGGTTGGTTTTGGAGTAATGTCAAACAGAACTCTGTTTACGTGTTTAACTTCATGGGTGATTCTGTATGTTATTCTCTCAAGCAGATCGTAATCTATTCTTTCAATTGTTGCAGTCATTGCATCTTTTGTGTTAACAGCTCTAATGACAACAAACCATTCAAATGATCTCTTTCCGTCAATAACTCCGACGGTTTTGTAATCCGGAACTATTGTAAAGTACTGCCATACTTTGTGGAAGAGACCTGCTTTTTCAAATTCTTCGCGCAGAATCGCATCGGATTCTCTTACAGCTTCAAGTCTGTCTCTTGTGATAGCACCTGTGCATCTTACACCAAGTCCGGGACCGGGGAAGGGTTGTCTGTAAACCATGTTGTCAGGAAGGCCGAGTGCTTTTCCTACAACTCTTACTTCGTCTTTGAACAGGAGTTTTACGGGCTCTACAAGCTCAAAGTTCAGATCTTTCGGAAGGCCGCCAACATTGTGATGAGCCTTTACGCCTGCTTCGGATTCGAGAATGTCGGGATAAATTGTTCCCTGAGCGAGGAACGAAATACCATTGAGTTTCTGAGCTTCTTCCTGGAATACTTTGATAAATTCTTCGCCTATTATTTTTCTCTTTGTCTCCGGTTCTGAAACACCTGCCAGCTTATCTAAAAATCTGTCTACCGCATCTACATAGATGAGATTTGCATTCATTTCATCTCTGAAAACCTTGATAACCTGTTCGGATTCACCTTTTCTCAAAAGGCCGTGGTTAACGTGAACACACACAAGGTTGCGTCCAATTGCTTTTATCAACAGTGCAGCAACTACTGAAGAATCCACTCCTCCTGACAGAGCCAAAAGAACCTTTTTGTCTCCTATCATTTCTTTCATTGCTTTTACTTGTTCTTCAACAAACTTGTTTGCGGATTCGGTAGTTGTAATGCGTTCCATGGAATCCGGACGATGATTTGAATTGTAATCCATACTATTTTGCCTTCCTTTTCTGGTATACTCAAATTATACCAAACGTGAGAATTGATGTACACAAAAATATATATTTTTTCATCATAGATTGAATAATCGCCCGCAAATTGGTACAATTTAGTCATAGAAATACTAGGGGGATTAAATCGATGTATACAACAAAAAAGACACAGGGGAACACTGAGTGGTTCGTTCAGGACAGATTCGGACTGTTTATTCACTTCGGTTTGTATGCTTTGCCGGCCAGACATGAGTGGATTAAGCAGACAGATATGATACCCGAAGAGAAATACGAGCAATATTTTAAGTATTTCAATCCGGATATGCTCGACCCGAGAGACTGGGCAAGACAGGCAAAAAACGCAGGCATGAAATATGCCATTCTTACGACAAAGCACCATGAAGGTTTCTGTCTTTTTGACACAAAATATACGGATTACAAAATTACAAATACACAGTACGGCAAGGATCTTGTAAAAGAATATGTTGATGCGTTCAGAGCAGAAGGATTGAAGATCGGTTTCTACTATTCATTGCTTGACTGGCATCACCCGGATTTCACTATTGATCAGTTCCATCCGAGAAGATATGATGCCAATGCAAAAGAACTGAACGAAGGCAGAGACATGCACAGATATGCCGAGTACATGAGAAACCAGGTGAGGGAACTTCTCACAAACTACGGGAAGATAGACATAATCTGGTTCGACTTTTCATATTCAAAGAACGAACAACCGAGAGACTGGATGAAGGGAAAAGGAAAAGAGGACTGGGAAGCCGAAAAGCTCATTGCTCTTGTAAGATCTCTTCAGCCTGACATCATAATCAACAATAGAACAGAAATAGAGCAGGACATAGTAACACCGGAACAGGTCGGTGTGGAAGAGTGGCCAAAAGACAAAGAGACAGGTGAAAGACTTGTATGGGAAGCATGTCACACATTGTCCGGATCATGGGGATATTACAGGGATGAAACATCGTGGAAATCTCCGGAAATGCTCATAAGCCTTTTGATTAAGATTGTTTCAAGGGGCGGCAACCTCATTATGAACGTAGGGCCTACATCAAGAGGATTCTTTGATTACAGAGCTGAAAATGCACTGAAGACATACGGAGAATGGATGAAGTACAATTGCAAATCAATATACAATTGCACAATGGCCGATCCGGAATTTACCGAACCAAACGGCTGCAGACTGACCCAGAGCAACGACGGAAAGAGATTGTATATTCATCTTTTGGATTATCCTTTCAGCAGCGTTGTAGTACCGGGACTTGGAGGCAAAGTGGATTATGTACAATTCCTTCACGACGGAAGCGAACTCTTGTTCAATGATGTGCCTGCTAATTCCGGCGACGAAGCAAAAACGGCAGTATCAATCGGACTTCCGATTCTGAAACCGAATGTTGTTGTTCCGGTTATAGAAGTATTCCTGAAAGACAGGTGAACTCATGAGAGCATACGAAAGATTACTTAAATACGTAAAAGTGTGGACCACCAGCGATGGTTCGAGCGGAAAACACCCGAGTGCAGACAGAGAATTTGATCTTGCCAGAATTCTGGTTAAAGAACTTCAAGATATGGGCATCAAAGCTGAAGTTGACGACAAGTGCTATGTATATGCTGTCATTCCCGCAACAAAGGGATATGAAGACAAAACTTCAATTGGATTCATTGCACATGTAGATACTGTCGAAGAAGCATCGGGCAAAGATGTTAAACCCATAGTCCATGAAAACTACGACGGAAAACCGATTGTTCTCAAGGGCAGAACAATTGATCCGGAAGTTTTTCCTTTCCTTAAGAAAATGGTCGGAGAGACCATTATAACTGCTGACGGAACAACGCTTCTCGGTGCGGATAACAAGGCGGGAGTCGCCGAAATTATGACAATGGCCGAGAGAATAGTCAATTCAGACATTCCTCACGGCAGGATATGTATAGGTTTTACACCTGATGAAGAAATTGGTCAGGGAGCAGATTTCTTTGACATAAAGAAATTCGGTGCGGATTTTGCTTATACAGTTGACGGCGATGATGCGGGTGGCATAGAGTACGAAAACTTCAATGCTGCGTCAGCATCAATCCATATTGAAGGTTTCAGTGTTCACCCAGGTGCAGCAAAAGGGGTTTTGGTAAATGCATCAAACGTTGCAATGGAATATGACTCATTGATTCCGAAAAATGAACGCCCGGAAAACACCGAAGGCAGAGAAGGATTTTATCACGTATCACACATAAGCGGAGAGACCGCTACTGCAGACATTTCATATATACTCAGAGACCATGACTGGGATAAGCTGACAGAGAAAAAAGAAATGATGCAGAAGGCCGCTGACATCATCAACAAGAAATATGGAGAGGGAACAGCTACCGTCAAGATTCGTGATTCCTACAGAAACATGATTGAAATGGTCAAGCCTCATTTCCATCTCATTGAAAATGCCAGAAAGGCAACAAGAGCTGTTGGTCTTGAACCAATAGAAAAGCCCGTCAGAGGTGGAACCGACGGGGCAAGACTGAGCTGGGACGGACTTCCTTGTCCGAATCTCGGAACAGGCGGATTCAATTTCCATGGTGAATACGAACTTGCATCAGCTGAGAGAATGGACAAAGTAGTCGATATAATCATCAATATTATTAAGCTCTATTCGGAGTAAAAAACTCAATAGTAATCTACCCGTTCTGTGTTGTCAAACACGGGCGGGTATATGTTTTCTTTGGGATCTATTCCGGCTAATTGGCAAACTGCGTCATGGCTACGCACCAGCAAGTCATGTTCACGGTCCTTTTTGTCAAGTGACATATCCGGAAGGATGGGATTGCCTATAGATAGAGTAAAGCATGCAATCTGCTTGAATATGTGTTTTCTAATCCATCCCGGTTCTCTGTATGAAAATGCCATTGGCAATATGGGTTTATTGTTTCTGACAGCACAGTATCCAATCCCGCTTTTAAAAGGTCTGATTGGAGCATAGTATTCCCACATGCTTCCTTCTGGATATATGTGCAGCCATCCTCCGTTTTGCACAAGTTCATCAACTTCTTGTGTAAATTTAACGGATGCTCTGATGTTACCTTCAGGAATGGGAATTCCTCCCACAAGTCGCATCATTGTTCCGTTTTCACCGTTGATGTTTTTGTCCCACACCAATATATAGGAGTGGAAAGGTCTGATTGCTTTCATCAGACAGATATAATCCCACATATGGACATGGTTGGCGCAGGAAATTGCGCCTTTTTTTAACAATTCTTTATTTTCTTTAATTATCTTTCTTCCCTTGATTATCAATCCCAGCCTTATTGTTGCAACCGGGAATGCCAAAACATTCAGCAGAATGCGGCTCAATGCCTGTTTGAATCTGAACCATTTTGAGTGGTCTATATACGGATAATTGCTGTCAAATACAATACCTCTGTCCTTTTTGACAACGAGATAGTGCTGATTTGTATACTGAGTATAGGGGTACTTTTTTGTTTTCGGATCGAACATTACGAGGCTCCTGTTCAAAAGATTTTTCTGGACAATTTCGCACTGTAGATATTATACGTTAACATTAGTGTCTGGTCAACACTTGCAGGCAAATCCCGGTGAGTATAAAAACAAGCCGCACTAAAATGCGGCTTGAATAATTTATACAGAAGAGATGTATCAGGTTCTCTTGGCAACCTTTACTACGTCTGAATTCTTTCCGATTACTATAATGTGGTCATCGCCTCTGAAAATATAATCGGCACCCGGAATAGGATTCAGATACGTACCGGCTTTGATCGCAATTATGTTGAATTTGTATTTCTGGCGAATGTTCAGTTCATTAATGGATTTTCCTTCCCATTCGGGCATTATTGCCATTTCGTATACTGAGTATTCATCAGTCAGCTCGATATAGTCGAACACGTTCTTTGCATTGAATTTTCTTGCAACTTTTTCAGCCATTTCCTTGTCGGGATATACAACTTCATCTGCACCGATTCGCTTAAGCAAATCTTCCTGAATATCCTGTTTTGCTTTAGTTACGGTGAGTTTGGCTCCGTATTCTTTCAAAAGGGCTGTTATTACCAGTGACGACTGGAAATCGTCTCCTATAGCCACAAAACAGATGTCAAAACTCTCTACTCCGAGAGCTTTGATAACGTCTTCGCTCGTGCAGTCGCCACAGAGGGCATCCGTAAACGAGCTTCCGTATTTGTTTATAATTTCTTCATTCTTGTCGACAATCATTACGTCGTTTCCGAGGTCAGCAAGTCTCTTTGCAAGATGACGTCCGAATCGGCTCATTCCAATTACTAAAATACTTTTTCCCATATCTTTACCCCACTATTATTTTTTCTACAGGTCTTGTCAAATCCAATGGTTGTTTGTTTTCAAGCAGTGCATAAGCGAAGGATAGTCCGCCTATTCGTCCGGTGAACATCAGACAGGTCAGCACTATTTTCGATCCCATTCCAAGAACAGAAGTAATGCCTTTTGTCAATCCGACAGTTGCCATTGCGGATACTGTCTCATAAAGTCCGTCTGTCAGAGAAATGCTGTCAAAACTGCATATGAGGATTGTGGACAGCAGTATTCCGCCGACATAAAGAACAACGATTGAAAAAGCTCTCTTGACTGTTATATCATCAATGCGCTTTTTGAACGCGTGAACTCCTACCTTGTTCTGAACAATGGAAAGAGTACTCAGAAGAATAACTGCAAAAGTGATTGTTTTAATACCTCCGGCCGTTGATCCCGAACTGCCCCCTATGAACATCAAAAACAGAGAAGCTCCAGTACCTGCAGGCGAAAGAGCTGCCTGATCAACTGCAGCGAATCCTGCCGTTCTTGTCGTCACTGACTGGAAGAATGAATTCAGTAATCTTTCCCATATGGTCATATCTTTCATTGATGCATCTGCTTCAGTGAAGAAGAACACTATCCAGCCTGCGGTTATAAGGAACAGAGTTATTACAAGAACGAGTTTTGAAAACAGAGAATACTTTTTGAAGTGGAACTTGTGCTTGATGAAATCTCTCCATACAAGGAAACTTATTCCGCCCAGTATTATGAGCAGGGAAATTACAATGCACACATAAGGATCATTTGAATATGTTGTAAGGGAAGACCCGGGAATCTTTGTTCCCATAAGGTCGAACCCTGCGTTGCAGAATGCAGAAATTGAGTGGAATATGCCGTAATAGATACCTTTCCAGAATCCGAATTCGGGAATGAATCTTATGGACAGCAGTATTGCACCTGCTCCTTCAACTATACCGGTTCCTTTCAGGATTGTTCGGATGAGTTCTCTCGTATTTGAAAGAGTTGCGCTCCCCGATGTCTGCATCAACAGAGCTCTCTCTCTCAGAGAAAGGTTTCTCTTTTCAGAGAATATTGTGAACATTGAAAGAACCGTAATAAAGCCCAATCCGCCGACTTGAATCAATAAAAGAATAATGAATTGACCAAATTCAGACCAGTAAGAGAATGTGTCATAAACAACCAGTCCCGTTACGCAGGTGGCACTTGTTGCCGTGAACAGCGCATCTATAAACGGAGTTCTGCCTTCGGGCAAAGCATCCGGATTACTTACCGATATAGGCAAGGTCAGGATAAATGCACCCAGAAGTATGATTGCTATAAACCCAAGTACCATGATCTGAACAGCAGAAAGTCTGAATTTTCTGTGTTGCTTTTCCATATTTCCTCCAAATCATTTACACAAAAATTTTACCACAAAATAGAGGCATTTTCAACATTGTGAGAGCAAAAAACAAATACACCAATTATGCATAAATCGGTGAATAAATGAATATTTTTGTATAAATATAAAAAAGATGTTGCATATTTATACAGAGCGTGCTAATATGGGTGACAACGAAAAAAACACACAGAGGTAATAGTATATGGATAAAACAAAAATAAAGAAGGTTGTACTTGCTTATTCAGGAGGCCTCGATACCAGCATCATAATCCCGTGGCTGAAAGAAAACTACAACAATCCCGAGATTATAGCAGTATCCGGTAACGTGGGACAGGCTGACGAACTTGAGGGGCTTGAAGAAAAGGCAATTAAGACAGGCGCATCAAAGCTTTACATTCTGGATCTAACCGATGAATTTGTGAATGAATGTATAGTGCCTGCCGTAAAAGCGGGTGCAAAATATGAATCATACATGCTCGGTACATCACTGGCCAGACCTGTAATAGGAAAACACCTTGCAGAAATAGCAATAAAAGAGGGAGCGGACGCAATTGTTCACGGCTGTACCGGAAAAGGAAACGACCAGGTAAGATTTGAATTGGCTGTCAAGGCATTTGCTCCGGATATGCCCATAATAGCTCCGTGGAGAGAGTGGAACATAAAGTCACGTGAAGAAGAAATAGACTACGCGGAGGCACATAATGTCCCCCTCAAAATAAGCAGAGAGACAAACTATTCTAAAGATAAGAACCTGTGGCATCTGAGCCATGAAGGACTTGACCTTGAAGATGCGGGCAATGAACCGCAATACGAGAAAAATGGATTTCTTGAAATGGGAGTTTCCCCGATTGATGCGCCGGATAAGCCGGAATACATTTCAATAGAATTTGAAAAAGGGGTTCCGGTTGCATTCAATGACAAAAAGATGAGTGCAAAGGATATAATCCTCGCTTTGAACGAAGTCGGAGGAAAGAATGGAATAGGTCTACTGGACATAGTGGAAAACAGACTTGTCGGAATGAAGTGCAGGGGTGTATACGAGACACCTGGTGGCGAAATACTGTATTTTGCTCACAATTATCTTGAGACAGTATGTCTAGACAAGATGACATTCCACAAAAAAGAGGAACTTGCACTTACATTTGCTGATCTCGTGTACAACGGACAATGGTTTACTCCTCTGAGAGAAGCACTTTCGGCATTTGTCGACAAGACGCAGGAAGTTGTGACAGGAAAAGTGAAACTGAAGCTGTACAAGGGTAATATAATCAAGGCTGGAGTGTGGTCGGACTACACGCTTTATGACGAAGAAATTGCGACATTCGGTGAAGACAATGTCTACAACCAGGCAGACGCAGCAGGGTTCATCTCCCTATACGGACTTCCGATTAAAGTCAAAGCGAAACTAAATGAAAAATTGGCCAAGAAGGGTTTGAAACAAAAATGGTAAAACTTTGGGCAGGAAGGACAGACGCAAACACAAACAAGGTTGCAGACGACTTCAATTCATCAATAGGATTTGATTCAAAAATGTATGAGCAGGATATAAAGGGGTCTCTTGCACACGTTTTGATGCTTAAAAAACAGGGCATAATCAGTGCAGATGATTATTCGAAAATATCCGACGGACTAATTGAAATACTCGAGGATTTGAAATCCGGAACACTTAATATAGATTTCAGCTGCGAAGACATTCATACATTTGTTGAAACAGAGCTTATATCCAGAATTGGTGAGACTGGAAAGAAGCTGCACACCGCAAGGAGTAGAAACGATCAGGTCGCAACTGATTTAAAGCTATATCTCAAGGACAAAACTGCTGATATAATAAAAATGACTGTAAGTCTAATAGATGCTCTTGTGTTCCAGGCCGAGAATAATCTCGATGCAATTATGCCGGGATACACGCATCTTCAAAGGGCACAGCCTATTTCATTTGCTTTTCACATGTGTGCTTATTGCATGATGTTTTTGCGCGATAAGGACAGACTCACTGACGCTGTTAAGAGAATGAATTATTCTCCTCTGGGATCTTGTGCACTGGCCGGAACCGGTTATGATACCGACAGGGAATTCACCGCAAAAGAACTTGGTTTTGACGGCATAAGCATGAATGCGGAAGATGCTGTTTCCGACAGGGACTATTGTGTTGAACTGTTAAGTGCATATTCTGTTCTTATGATGCACATGTCAAGGTTGTCAGAAGAAATAATAATGTGGTCAAGCTGGGAATTCGGTTTTGTTAAACTCGATGACGGATTTACTACAGGCTCCAGTATTATGCCTCAAAAGAAGAATCCGGATATGGCTGAACTCGTGAGAGGAAAGACCGGAAGGGTATACGGAGATCTGTTTGCCATGCTTACAGTATTGAAAGGACTTCCGCTTGCATATAACAAAGATCTTCAGGAAGACAAAGAGAGCATATTTGATGCAATTGAAACCGTTACTGGATGTCTTGACGTTTTTGCTCCAATGGTTAAAACAATGAAAACGCAGAAAGACAAGATGCTTTCTGCAGCTAAAAAAGGATTCATAAATGCAACAGATGTTGCTGACTATCTGACAAAAAAAGGAATGCCTTTCAGGGATGCATACAAGTTGTCCGGACAGCTAGTTACTTATTGTGAAGGCAATGGAAAGGTGCTTGATGAAGTAACACTTGAAGAATACAAGAAAATGTCTGAATTATTTGAAGAAGATATATATGAATCGATAGATTTATCCAATTGTGTCAATTCAAGAAATTCGGAAGGCGGAACAAGTTCCGAACAAGTCAAAAAACAGATTGACTTTATAAAAAAATCCATTAAAATATGTTAAGGTAAGGGTGGTGCAGTCAAAACAATCTGCACCATTAATTTTGGAGGTGTGATATGGCAGTTGCAAGAAGTAAAAATCTTACAATTGGGTCCTTATGGGACAAAATATTGCTGTTTGCACTTCCGATAGCTTTAACCGGTATTCTTCAGCAGCTCTTCAACTCGGCAGACATGGCTATAGTAGGCAATTTTGTTGGAACAGAAGCTCAGGCTGCAGTCGGAAGCAATGCTCCTCTAATAACGCTATTGATCAATATGTTCATGGGTATGGCCATAGGTACAAATGTTGTTGTATCGACTGCAATCGGAAGAGGAGACAAGGAAGCAATAAGCAAAGGTGTTCACACATCTATTCTTATGTCGCTTATCGGCGGGCTTATTGTCATGGTGCTAGGAGAAGTATTTTCAAAGCCTATATTGTCACTTCTAAACATTCCGGATGAAGTTTTTGATATGGCCCTCACGTATCTCAGAATATACATTCTTGGAATGCCCATGTTCTTTGTCTACAACTTTGAAGCCGCAATCTTCAGAAGCAACGGGGATTCAAAAACTCCTCTTATCGTGCTTGCAATATCCGGCTTGCTCAATGTTGTACTGAATGTTCTCTTTGTGGTAGTTATAGGGATGAAGGTTGAAGGAGTTGCAATTGCAACCATTATATCCAACTCACTCAGCACAATCGTTTTGTTTATAATCCTTTTGAATACAAAACAAATAGTCAGGGTTACATTCAAAAAGATACGCATAGATGTAAAAACAATGTGGGCAATTATAAAGATAGGTGTTCCGTCGAGCATTCAGTCGTGCATGTATTCTGTTGCCAATATTATTCTTCAGACGGGCACAAATTCTCTCGGTGCAATTGCCATGGCAGGTGCTTCGACTGCAAACAACATTACCGCATTTGCGTGGTTTGCTCTCAGCTCATTCGGTCAGGCATCCACAACATTTACAGGCCAAAACAACGGAGCCGGAAACATGAAGAGGTGCAGAAAGAGCCTATATCTATCTCTTGGAATAGGGATGATAGTGCTTGTTGTTGTGGCTTCACTTCTTATGCTGTTTTCAGATAGTCTTTTTGCAATATTCAATAAAGACCCGGCGGTATGGGAATATGCTCGGATAGGTATGTACTTTATACTTTTGTCATATCCATGCAGTCTTGTTCAAGATTCGTGTTCGGGATATCTCAGAGGCTTTGGTCACTCATTGGTTCCCGCAATCATTGCAATATTGTGCATATGCGTATTCAGAATAATTTGGATTCTGTTCGTGTTCCCGGCGTACAATACATATTCATCGATAGCACTGGTATATCCGATTTCTTTGACGATGACAGCGGTGGCAACTGTTGCAGCACTTTTGATAATGCGTCCTGCAAAGAAAAGAGAACGTGAAATTGAATAATCAGACAACGCAAACAAAGAATAGACAAAAAAGAGGGAAGCGAATTGAAATCGCTTCCCGATTTTATTTCGGTTAATCTTTCCAGAGTTTTGAAGGATAGAGCCCTTCTTTTCTCTGCTGGATTATAAACTGAGTGAAACTCTCGCTGTCTTCTCTGTATGTGACACCTTTCCACTTTGCATTTGTCGGTATTACTTTGACATCGCACTTGTTCTGATTAATCAGCTTTTGAACTGTTGTCGGAAGGAGATATTCACATTTAACAAGGTTAGACTGGTTATCTTTCAGGAATGAAACAAAGTTGTCCTTGAGATATTTAATGACTGATGGAGTGAAGCCAAAACAGTTCATTGATGTAAGTGAATCGAGAGACAGATAAGTTTCGGTGCCGTCTTCATTGACGTTAACTGCATGATCTCCTCTTGATTCAATCTTTGTATTCTCAACTATTGTTGTGAGCATTCCGTTCTCATCTTCAGCACAGATGCCTCTTGAAACGGTTCCGTTTTCGCTCAATGTGTTTTTGAGGTTGTAACCCAAAAGACAATAGTGAGATTTATCTGTATCCTTTGCATCTTTTAAGAATGCTGCAAGTTTTTCAAATGTTTCTCTTCCGTAAAAGTCATCAGCATTCATTACGCCGAAATTGTCATGAACGTTGTCAAGAGAAGCAACTGCATGTGCGGTGCCCCATGGTTTAACACGTCCGTCCGGATATGTAAAGCCTTCCGGAAGGTCAGGTCTCTGGAATGCGTATTCAACATTTACTCCGGACTGTCTGATTCTCTTTGTTATTGTCTGGTCAAAAGCTTCTTTGTGCTCTTCGCGGATCAGAAAAACTATTTTATCAAATCCAGCCTGAACTGCATCGTAAACTGTAAAGTCGATGATAAATTCATTGTTCTCCGTAAGAGGAGTTATCTGTTTTGTTCCGCCGAATCTGCTTCCCATTCCTGCTGCAAGTATAACTAGAGTCATATGAGCCTCCTATTACTGATTATCCGAATGATATCTTCTGAATTCGCCGCGACGGTTCTTGACCCAAGCGACAAATTTGTCAAGTGCTTCATCGCTTATCATTCGGACATCATAATAAGTGGAGTAGAAACTTGTAAAGGAATCATTGTGGTATTTCTGCATGAAATCTCTTGTGGCAAATTCGATATAGTCCTGCTTCTTGATGAGCGGGTAGTAGTATCTCATCTTGCCTTTCTTTTCAGAGTAGAGAAATCCTTTTTCATTTAAACGTGTAAGCATGGTAATCAGTGCCGGTACCGGCCAGCCGTGTTCATTACCAATTTGTTCCATAATCATGGTGGTTGTAACGGGCGGTGTATTATCCCACACTGCCTTCATTACTTCATATTCTGTATCCGGTAATTTTTTCATTTTATCGCCCCCTGGACATTTCACTTTGAGTTAATTATACACGCGTATAAAACAAGTGTCAAGAGAACATGAAAAATATTATGATATTGTTTTCGCTTTTTTGTCAGGGACAGATAATTTTGTAAGATTTACACAAAAAATCTGACGTTTTTTCAATTTGTATAAAGGTGTTCGGTCGTATATAATTAGGGTATAGTTTAAAGCATATCAAGGAGTGCATATGGAACTACACACATTAGGAAATCGTTATCGCAGAATTATGATAACACTCATTACAGCTGTTATGGCAGTATTGCTGGTTGTCGTTGGTGTTTTGATGATGTCGAACAAAAAAGACAATTACGTTGAAACGACAGCTACAATATCTGAAATTAAATATATTGCGCCAGACGAAGAACTGGCGCATGAGGTATATGTCGACTATACCATTGATGGGCATCGTTATGAACATGTACAGCTCAATATATTCGAATTCAGTTACTCAGTAGGCAAAGAAATCACGATTCTTTACGATCCTGCCAATCCTTCTGTAATCAAAGGAAAAAAATCAGTAGATATTGTTATACTTTTGTTTGCTGGTGCAGCTGTATGTGCTGTTATAGCAGTTGTGAACATCGTTAATATGATCCGTTCAATCAAGAAGAAAAAAGAAATTGGCTCCGCACCTGTAATCACTGAGAGCGGTCGCACAATCGGCGAACCGACAAAAATGTTCTTTGCCTGGGACACAAAGACACATGTCAAACTCCGCTTTTATCTGGAAGACGAAAATCGCGCTTTGCTCTATGAGGGCAAGATGACCAAAATGAATCCGGTTGGTGCAAATACATATGTATTTACAGATCACGTGCGCCAAACCGAGACAGAACATAAGGTCGGACACGTCAGCTCTGCAGGAAGCGAGTACACTACCGTATCTGAGGGATTTACATTTGACGGCGTGGAAATGACCGAATATCTGGATGCTAACAAGATTCACATTCAATATGGAAAAGGGCAGGGTGTGTCCATTTCCTATGACATTTATTTAGGTGACAATCTCACTGCAAGAGCCCAGACGACTTCGCGCTATATGCACGAGGATGAACAGGAAGCACATCCCGTCGCATCCAAGTTCCAACTCAATCAATACTTCTACAGCATTGAGGGCCAGCGCGATTATGCTGATGTAATTTTCCTGGCACTCTTCAAAGAGGCTCTTTCCCCGCGTCTTTCATCAATGATGGGCTAAACAAAAGCGACCTAACTCAGAAGTATTCATAAAAATACAAAAAAGCACTGAAACCATAATGATGGCTCAGTGCTTTTTGATTATAGACTATTCAGTGTCGATTATTGTCGATTAACCCTTTACAGCGCCAGCTGTAACACCTTCAACATAATACTTCTGCAAGAACATGAACAATGAAACGATAGGTATTGCCACTATTACGCATCCTGCAGCAAATTGTGTGAACAGGTTGGTATCCGGATGTGTTCCGAACAGCATCGAGTAAAGTCCAACCGATACAGTCCAGTATTGAGCGTTATCTGCTCCTATGATGACCTTTGCAAAAATGAAGTCCATCCAAGGTCCGGTAAAGCTCATCAATGCCTGATATATGATAATCGGTTTTGAGAGCGGAAGGATGATTCTCCAGAAAATCTTTGAGTTAGAACATCCGTCTAGTTTTGCCGATTCGACCAGTGCATTCGGGATGACATCAAAGAAGCCTTTGGCCACCTGGAACCCGAGTCCAGCTCCTGCGCTGTACGCGAATATAAGGCCGATTACCGAGTATTCCGGGTGTGCAGGGTTTCCGGTAAGTCCTATGGATTTAAGCAGGAAGTAGATGGCTATCATGCTCATGAAGCCTGGGAACAGTCCGATAATCATGGACATGTTCATAAACGCTCTTCTCAGTTTGAATCTGAGCTTTGACATGCAGTATGCAACGGACAATACAAGCAGAGTTGAAATGACACAGTCAATAGCTGCTATCAAAAGAGTGTTGCCCATCCATTTCAGGAATGCTCCTTCAACACCGTAATAAGTAGATGTGAACAGAAGTCTGAAATTCTCGAAACCTACTGCATTAGGGAAGAAGTTACTGGTTACACGACCGATAAACGTTCCGTCCTGGTATTCGCAGCGGAAAGCTGAGAGGAATATCCAAATAAGAGGGATCAGCCAAACTATTCCGCCGACAATCAGCATGGTGTAAGTTACACCCAGACCAATACGCCTGTTAGCTGTCTGGCTTTTGAACTTTTTAACTTTAACATTATCTTTCATTGGAAAGTATCCTCCTCATTATATGCTTTGCTTCGTCTGTAGGTTATGAGGGTGATTGTTGCTGTTATAATGAACGTGAATATGCCTATGACGGCACCCGTATTATACGAACCCTGATCAATCGTAACCTTGTAAAGCCATGTAACCAGAAGATCGGTTCCGCCTGCCTGATATCCTGTATACGTCGGTCCACCGCCCGTCAACAGGTAAATGGAGTTGAACGAGTTGATGTTGCCTACAAAGCTTGATATCAGATACGGAGTGGTGACAAATACTACGTATGGCAACGTAATCTTGAAGAACATCTTTGTGGTCGACGCTCCGTCAACTCTTGCCGCCTCATAGAGGTCAGTAGGTATGTTCATTAAGATACCCGATGTCATCAGCATGGTGTAGGGAATACCCACCCACATGTTAATGACTATGACCATCACCTTAGCCAGTAGTTCACTGTCTCCGGGTTTCAGTCCCAAGAATCCTATCGGTTCCGTTATCCAGCCCCAGTTCAACAGCAATGTGTTAATCGGTCCGTATTCTCCGAGAATGTTACGAACAGCCAGAAGTGAAATGAACTGCGGAACAGCAATCGTGAGAATGAAGATTGTTCTGAAGATCTTTTTGCCCTTGAGGCCCTTCTTGTTGATCAGGAGGGCAAGTATAATGCCTCCGAAATAGCAGGTCAGTGTAGCTAAAATAGCCCAGATGAATGTCCAACCAAGAACAGGCAGGAATCGGTTGTTGATTTCCATACCGAGTGATCCTTCACCCGTAAATACTGACACAAAGTTCTGGAATCCGTTCCAACCAAACAGATTGGTGTGGAGTTCGTTCATGTCTTGCTGATTGTACGTCGTGAAAGCGATTGAAATCATGAAGATTGTTGGCAATATAGTGAAAATTGTTGCGGCAATACACGTAGGTGTAAGCATAAGAACGTAAAACTTGCCATCAAACAATTCGCGCAAATCTTCTCTGAACGTGGTAGGCTTTTTGCCTGCTCTCTTAGCTAAGTCTGCTTTGTATGAAGAGTTGATATTTAAATTCCATATCAGGAAATAGATTACTATAAGTGCTATGGTAACAAATCCAAAGAGTATCATCAGCTTGCAGTCGGATCCGATGGTCATCTCTCCTGTAAGAGGATCAAACTCACCGCCTACCGTGACATTCTTAAGCGACAGATTGGCAAGTGCCTTCCACCCGTATGGGGTATCATTTATTGTAGGACACAATATCATGATTGCCAGGATTCCCGCCTGAAGCGATAAGAATAACAAGCCTTTGATAATCTGACCATGAAGTAAATTGCCCACGCCAAATATTAAGTGCGACAACTTCGTGCCTATAGAACCATCTACAAGCCTTTTCTTAAAAGTGGAAAACGCATTCCTTACATCTTCTAAGAAGGTCGTACTTTTGGCATCATGGGACAGTTTTTTCTCCTTACCCATATTATCCTCCAATTAAAAATCAATTGAGTTACTATATCCGCTTTGATTATGCAGAAGCCGGTAATGTGTCAGGGAATGATTTCGGATTTGATCCATGCATCCAGATATATTCAATGAGGTACAGAGCCTTGCGGATGCCTTCGAGTGTGTTTGTTTCCGGAATGATAACATCACCTGTTGTCGGGTATGCTGTCTTGTCAATTATTGCACGGAATACTGCAGGAGCATTCTTTGAGTAGTAGTATGTGTTGAGAGTACCTGTGATGAACGGCTGAGGAATACCCCATTCAGCCATGCTTACCTGATATGCAGCAAGGCTGTACTGGCTCTCAGTAACTTTTCCTTCATTGTAGCACTGTTCAATAAACTGTGATGCACCAACATATGCAGGAACATTCAGACATTCAAGGAAAGAACGATTCTGGATTTCCTTGCTGGACAGGAACTTAATCAATTCCTGCTCTTTAGCATATTTTTCTTTTGCAGAGTTAGCATTAATCATGAAGCATTTGCAGTCTGCAAATGTACCGCCTCTGTAAACGTCACCAGCTGATACACCTGTAAGACCTTCAACTGAAGATGCAGTAAGTGTCAGTGTAGGAATAAGTGCTATTCCAAGGTTTGTTTCACCAAGAGCTGCTTTTGCTGTATTGTAGTGCCAAGCACCGCCTATAACTGCAAGAACACCTTTATTGTTCTTGTCAAGATCAGCGTCCCAACCATCCGGAGATGCCCATTTGAATCCGTTCGGATCTTCAGCATAGTCCTGAAGCCATCTCAGAATTGCGATTGTGTCGTCGCCCTGGCAGTTGCTTGTTCCCTTAGTGCCGCCTGAAACTGATTCGGCACCTTCGTAAATCTTAACTGTTGTGCTGTGGTCTGATACCTTTGTTGCAAGGAGAGCGAATGACATGTTGTATCCGTCATCGCCTGTAACAGTTACAGCTTTTGTATTTGCTGCGATTGCAGCTTCTCTTAAGCCTTCAAATGAAGCAGCCTGTTCTTCTGTAACAAGTGCTTTGTTGTAGTACAGGAAAAGTGCCTGTGAAATGTACGGAACAGCAAACAGATATTTCTGTCCATTCAGAGTTGAATAAACAACGTTCTGGAAAGGTTCCGGATTGTCTGCAAGTACTTGATCAATAAGTGACTGATCACCAATCGGTTTTGCACATTCAGTAGCGGCAAGTTTACCGATATTGTCATGTGCGACTGTATAGATGTCTGCAGCTGCTTTCGGGTCGGTTGCTATTGTTCCTGCAATAGAACCTGTGTCCATTCCCTTGACATCGATTGTGAAGCCAAAGTCTTCGTGTGCAGCAAGATACTCTTCGCAAACAGCTTTGTAGAAGCTTACTGATTCTTCACCAACCCATACGCGGATAACATTGTTTGTGCCACTTGAGCTTCCGCAGCTGGAAAGAACTGTTACGAACATAATCAAAACTAAAATTGATGCAATAACCTTTTTCATAGTTATTCCTCCTAAAATTTGTAAATTCCGTTATAGGATAATTGTTCTATCATCGTAACGCCGCTTACAGCGTCACATATTGTATTGTTTTTCTTGTTCAACAGCATTTCAACCAATCTGATGACCGGAACAAGAATAAAAGTATAAATTCCGGTGAACAGATACAGGAAAGCACTGTCTATAATGAAAACAAATGCAAATTTTCCGATAATTGAAGGTATCGTAGCCCTTGTCTGCTTTCTTTCACAAAACGGCATTATTCTCATGAGCAGTTTGCCCGGCGTTCCTCTTGTTTTAAAGATGAGAGGGAAAATGAGAAATACAACTGCTTCTGCAATGAATCCCGCAAACAGCTTCAAAAGATAACTGTGAAGATTTGCAGCAAAACGTTCATCCAAGTAGTATGAATCATTATTCAATGCATCGCTTATTGCTTTTGTGTCGTCTTCGTATTGCTCAACAACCTTGCGTTCTATTGCTTTGTAATTGTCATAGTGTTCATTGTATGTGTTGGCCAGAGGCGTCGACAACAAGACATTAGACAATACCATGAAAAGAATAAATACAACAAGAATGTCAAAAGCATCGGATATTAATCGTTTGAACAAATAGGGCTTTGAATTTGGCTCAATTCGGACTCTTTCGTCTTGAGAGGGATTATTCATCAGTGTTCGGTGATTCCTTGCTCAAGAGATTAACTTCAGTTTCAGCATCAAAGAAATGGAGTTTCTGCAATCTTGGTTTAGCCATGACGACATCTCCGACAGAGACGCTTTCATCGTCAATCAGTTTGACCACAATGCCATTTCCTTCGTCCTTTACCGTGAATTCGCCGAGATGATCGCCGAGTTTACCATAAACAATTGTCTCATTTCCAAGGCGTTCAACGTTGGTGACTATGAATTTGAATCCTTCGCCGTCTTTGGCTATATCTATGTGTTCAGGACGTATGCCCAGAATAGCAGGTTTACCGCCGTCAACATAACTGCTGTCAAATTCAGATACAACTTCACAGGGAAGAGAAATGCTTTCACCATTTGAAAGTGAAACAGAAACATTGTCTCCGTCTTTCTTCATCGTGACATCAAAGAAGTTCATCTGAGGTGTTCCGATAAAGCCTGCAACAAATTTATTGTGCGGATGGTTATACAGATTCATAGGAGAATCAATCTGCTGAACGAAACCATTCTTCATGACAACTATTCTTGTGCCCATTGTCATGGCTTCAACCTGGTCGTGTGTAACATAAATGAATGTTGCACCCAGACTCTTGTGAAGAGCTGTAATTTCAGAACGCATTGTTGCACGAAGCTTTGCGTCCAGGTTTGAAAGCGGTTCATCGAGCAGGAATACTTTCGGGTTACGAACAAGTGCACGTCCAAGTGCGACACGCTGTCTTTGTCCGCCGCTCATTGCTTTCGGCTTGCTGTCCAGGTAGTCGACTATGTCGAGTATCTTGGCAGCTTTCATGACCCGTTCTTTAATTTCCTCTTCGGGCATTTTGCGATTTCGGAGCCCGAATGCCATATTCTCATATACCGACATATGAGGGTATAGAGCATAACTCTGGAATACCATTGCTATATCGCGGTCTTTTGGTTCCATGTCATTTACAAGGGTGTCGCCTATGTACAGTTCACCGGAAGTAATTGTTTCAAGTCCTGCAATCATTCTCAGTGCAGTTGACTTTCCGCATCCGGATGGTCCGACAAAAACAATAAACTCTTTATCAGCTATGTCTATTGATAAATCATTTACGGCTTTACGTCCGTTGTCATAGACCTTGCAAATATGGGAAAGCTTAAGATTTGCCATATTATCCTCCAGGCATTTATAAAAATTTATTTTTTTACACGAAATTTACGCCACTTTTGTCCAGCTCCATTACTATGTCGCCGACCGAAGTGAGTTTTGCATTGATTGTACCCGCAATTGCTCCGCTTTTGTTATAGACGGAATAGACTTCATTGCGAAGTTCAATTTTTGCGATTTCCTTTACAGGGATGGAACGTCTTTTAAAGAGGTAGGACATATAAAGGATACCATTGTCTATATATGCTTTGTCCGTGAGAACTGCAAACAGTATGGCGCCTGACACAACTGCTACAACGGAAATCATGATTCCGGCAAATATTGCCAGTGCATCGCCGTTTCCCAGAACAAACAGGAGTACTGCTGTTGCTGTGCCTCCGACAAAAGCGATAAGTGAAAACAGAAATGGTCCTTTGTCCACTTCAGTGCTGATCTGTCCTTTTTTAAACATATCAGCCAACCTTTTTGATAAGTACGGATTCGTTTGCTGAAAGGGTGATTTCTGAATCTATAGTTCCGTATACATCGCGAATGTTGGAATAAACAATTTCATATGTTCCGTCAAGTTTGAACGTTGTTTCATTTATGGTGTGGATGACAATTACATCATCAACTGAGTAGCTGATAACACCACCTGCGAAGGAGACATCTTTGAGTTTTTCGCTTATTTCACTTCTGGAAGCAAGTCTAAGTGCGCTTTCAGCTTTTCTGACTGCAATTAGTTCTTTAACCTTTTCAAACAGGTCGTGATTCTTTACTTTCAAGGAGTAATCCATTGCGTTTACATAGTCGCCGGAAATATATGAGTTTCCGTCATACTTGCCGGTGGTTGCATTGTATTTGCTGCGCATGAAGTCTTCGCCTTCCTGAATGAAAGGAACACCTTCAGAGAAGAGAACAAGTGCTTCGGCCTGAGTATATGCCACTTTCAGAGTGCTTCCGTTTATTGTCTGAACAAGCTGATCGTACAATGTGTAGTTGTCGTGGCATGAAGCATAGTTGATTACGAGATTCGGATCTATATCACGCGCTTTTATTGTTCCTTTGGAGAATCTTCCTTCAAGACACATTGCAATGATTGAAGCGTTCATTGAGTCTCCCTGAACATAGCCTTTGCCGGGACTGTTGTCGCCGCGGATTGCGTTTCTAATAACATCATTGAATGCACCGACCAGAACGCCGCTTCCGGAGAAATAATCCTGTGCGACTGATTCCTGAACGGTCATCTGTTCAGTCAGGTTCTGTGCGCTTGTGCCTGATTTAAGTTTTGTTGTTCCGCCTGCCCATGGTTCGCCGTATACCATTACATTTGAATATATTGCGGAACAATCTTTGTAAATGTCTATCATTGTCTGATTGTCAATGAGTCCCATCAAGTCGAATCTGAATCCTGACAGGTGGTATTCTTCTGTCCAGAACTTGCATGACTCTCTGACAAATTTGTTGACCATGAAGCGTTCGGAAGCCAGTTCGTTTCCGCATCCTGAACCATTGTAGAATGTTCCGTTCGCCTTTGTGCGGTAGTAGTAATAGGGAACAAGCAGATTGAGGTTTGAGTTTTCTGAAGGTCCTGTGTGGTTATACACAACATCCATGTTGATTGAAATGCCGGCCTGGTGCATTGCCATAACCATGGTTTTAAACTCTTTGATTCTTGTATATCCGTCATAAGGATCAGTTGAGTAGCTGCCTTCAAGAACGTTATAGTTCAAAGGATCATATCCCCAGTTGTAATTTGTTTCCGACATTTTTGTGTCAGAAGTTGTTTCATCAACTGTCGCGTAATCGTAGAACGGCTGAATCTGTACATGTGTGATTCCGAGTTCTTTTAAGTGATCAAGGCCTGTAGATACAACAACACCATCTTCTGTATATGTTGTTCCGGTTTCAGCCAAGCCTAAGAATCTGCCTCTGTTGTTTTCGGATACTCCGCTTGTTTCGCTGATTGTCATGTCTCTGACATGAATCTCGTATATGACAGCATCTGTGTTGTTTCCTGCAAACGGTCTAGTGTCAGAACTCCATCCTTCTATAGATGCATTGAGTTTGGTGAAATTGACAACCATTCCTCGTCTGCCGTTTACACCGGCACTCTTTGCATATGGGTCGACAACTTCGTTTGTTCCTTTTGAGTTTGTTACAGTGTAAGTGTAATACTTTCCGTCAAGATCTTCGTTTGCAGTGTATGAGAATACACCTTTTTCTCCTTTTGTCATGTCAAATGTGGCATACGGAGTTTTTTCTGTCATGTAGTCACCGGTGTTGTAAAGGTTCAGTACCATTTTAGTACTTGTCGGTGCCCAGACCTTGAATGTTGTCTTTGTAACATTTGTTTCATCGTCAAAGGACACACCTAAATCGGTTCCGGTGTAGGAATATTTCTGATCAAATTCTTCTGTGTCGTAGTAATTTGTAAACATAAGAGAAACCTTGTTTATCCATGTCGGGTCAAATCGGTAACTGACTGTAACAACATCAGAGATGTCTATATCGTCTGAAAGGATAAGATCAACCTTTTTCAGGGAAGAGTCATACTGGTCCAATGTGAACTTCGTATAGTCTTCACCATTGACAGTCACATAAAATCTTGGGGCATATGCCTTGAATTCGTTTGACAACGGCTTGAAATACACGCTGATTCTTTTGGACGATTTAAGCATTGCATAGCTTACAATGGACTTGCACGCATTGTCCTGAGTGTCAAAAATTGTGGACTCTCCGGTTCTTACATATACGTTCTGAATTCCGCCCGGAGTGGTTTCTGCGATTTCTATTGAACGGTCTCCGTCGGGGTCTTTTGACCAGTTATCCGTGCGGACAATGAATCCTAGCAAACTGATTTCTTTTCCGTCAGATATTACGTCAAGTTTGAGGTCTACATATACTCCGTAATCGTCATAACCCGTGAAGTCATATGCTGCACCATTTCCGCCGTTTGTCATATCCCATGCCCAGACGTTCCAGGCCTGATATGAGCTGCGGTCGTTGTTGCTGTCATCATTTCTTCTGTAGTGAAGCCTTACAGTTGTTGTCTTTGATTCAGGCAGAGAAGAATAATCTGTGCTGTCGAATTTATATTTATCAATTACATCTCCTGCTTTTACAAGCTGAATCGGTACATCGTCAGGTCCTTCTTCTTGACTTGTCGCGCCGCATCCGATAAATGAAATCGACAATGCAACAAGCAGCAATATAGCGATTATTAGTTTAAAACTGTTTCTCATGAAACTCTCCTCCGATTAAAATCCGGTCATGTCTACAAATCCGGACGTATTGGTTGCTATGATAATATCCGAACTCTGTTTTATTACGCCTGAATCCCACTTGTTGGGATTTTCAATTACATATCCTTTTTCAAATACTGCAATGAGGAATCCCTTCATTCCGGTTGTGTCAACAAGCATGACACCGTTTTCAATTGTGTAATTCTTGCTCCAGCGTCCGGGCTCCCAGCTCCAGATATATACCTCATAGTCGCCGTTTAAATAGCGATTATCCAGATTGATTACGTTGAACTTGTCTCCGATGAGCTCAACTATTGTATAAGTAAATGTGCGTTCATAAATGTTGTTTCCGTTTTTGAGATAAATGTGAAGTTTGCATACGCCGTTTTCAACATGGTCTTTCAGGGAAACAACTGCCTTGGAATTGATTGCCTGTTTTGCACTTTCATTGTCGCCGAACCAGTAATATGCTTCTTCGGCATTCTTTACATTGATTGTTATCTGTTTGTCTTCAACGAATGAGCAATCACGGTCTGAGATGTCCAGCTGCGGATGAGGCTGGCGTGTTCTTGTGAGAATGGCCATGCCGTTAACCTCGAATTGGACGTATGCAACATGGTCTGATACGACGATTAACTGTCCTGTCAACGCATCGTAGTAATTTCCGTCCTCAAGGTGAGGAACGGCAACGGTTACTGTTACGCTTGGGTCAACTGTGTCAAGACTTAGTATCAAGGCACCCTGGTCGCTCTCTTTTATTTTTTCATTAATATAGTAGACTCCGTCGACCGATTCATAAGAATTCGCGTCATAGAATCTGTTGTGAAAGCGATTGCATACTGCGACGTATTCGCTTTCAAATGCATAAGAACCGATTTGTCCAACTGTAAGGTCTGCAGTGGGTCTTGCAAGATATAATCCGCCTAGACCTGTTTTGGCTGCTATTACTGACCAAAGCTTTGCTACTCTTACATCGGTATAATGGCTGTTTGTCGTCACATATTCGTCGTGGCTCTCCACCCATGCAATCAGTTCGGTTGCATCTCCTGTTTTCAGGGATGCGTTCAATATGAGGGAAGGGTTCTTTGTGGCAAACGCACTTTTGAACTGAGCAGCAAAACCATCATCGGTTATCCTCATGTATTGTGTATAGCATGAAAGATTTCTGTCCAGCGGGGAATTGAGAATTTCTCCGTAGACATAGAGATCTTTTCCGGTTTTCGTTTTGTAATATTCTTTTGCGACCTCGAGAGTGTTCTCCCAGAAATTGCTAGGATTGTCAGGGTCGCTTGATGTTTCTATGTGTTTTGCGGCATCAAACCTGAATCCGTCGATGCCGACGTCAATGCATTCTTCAAGCAGACTCAGTACTCTGCTTTGAACATACGCGTTTTCAGTGTTGAGATCAGGGAGGTTTCCAAATGCGTAATACTGTGTTTCGGCTCCTGATCCGGTTGCTTTTTTATTATGGTGGAACGTAATTCCGTTTCCGTCGGTGTCTTCGTTCCTGTTTCTGTACAGAACGGGTTCGTAAGCTTCGACTGTGGGAGATACGGTGGGTGTTCCGTCAGGTTCTTTGTCTTCAGAATCTGTGGTTGCCAGGTGATTGGCAACAATGTCGGCGAGTATGGCAATGCCCATTTCTTCTGCTTTGTCACACAATTCTTTGAGATCTTCTTTTGTTCCGAGACTCGAGTTGTCACCGATACTCATGCTGAGAGGCTGGTAGAATGCCCACCATGAACCGCCTCCACCTTTCGGCTGCTGAACGGGCATTGTGAGAATGTTTTTAAATCCTGCATTTTTTATGCCCTCAAGATTTTCAATTATCTCGCGGTAAGTCCAGTTGAATGCGTGAAGTGTCAACCCGTCTTCGGATTTTTCAGGAAGCGAGTCTGTATAATTGTCTTCAAAGTCGTCAAATGTCGGTATTTTTGCTCCGCAGGAACAAAAAGCCATCAATAAATACACTATACACAGAAGTGCACACAACAATCGTATTACCTTCATATTTCTTCGCCTCCACTCCAAATTCAATGAAAGCAAGGAGGCTTTTGAAAGCCCCCTTGCTTCGCGGTTTAGTTAGATATTAGTTAGCAGGATATAATGTAACTGTTCCTACTCCGTTGCTGAATACGATTTTAACGAGATATTTGCCGTCAGCGTCAACCTTGAGGTTGTTTCCTTCGCTGTCGCCCCAGCTGTTTGTCCAGTCGCTGTCTGCACGAACTTTGAGTTCATTTCCTGCTGCGAGTGTTACTTCAGCCTGCCATGTGTTGTCGCCAGCTGCTGTCATAGCAACATCAGTTGCCCAATCGCTTCCTGCAAAGCTTCCGATAACACCATATGTGTGGTCAGCAGGAATCCATGTCTTGATTTCTTCGTATGCGATGCCTTCTTTAGCTTCTTTGAGAACAAGACCTACACCGAATCCGGGCTGGCTTGCTGATGAAGCATTGCTGTACTGAGCGATAACGAGTGTGTAAAGACCAGCTCCGCCTGTAACAACCGGGTTGTCTGCCCATGAGAAACCGTTTTCATCTTTTTCTTCTGTCCATGTAGGATAGAACATTGTAGCAGGTGTAAGTGACTCTACGTGAGCTGTATGAGGATCGGAAATCCACTGTTCCTCAGCGTATACCTTTGTGTCACCGTCTACGTCAGATGTGCACTGAGCTACCTTAACTGCATATGAGCCATTAGCACTGTACAGTTTTCCGTCTTTAACGAATTTGCAAGACCAACCTGCGTCATTTGTTCCTACGATGATGTCAATTGTGTAAAGATACTTAACATCTTTTTTGGAAAGGGTGGTGTAGAGATCCTGGCTGATTTCCTTAACATCTTCGAGAGCGATAGCTTTGAGAGCTGACTTCTCATAGAGGGAATTATCTTTGCCGTTCCATCCGTTCTGTGTGCCATCTGCAAGCAGATACTGGCCATGTGCTACCCACAACTCGTGTGTTTTGTCTTCAAGAACAACTTTGGCGGTTCCGCAAGCTGCAAGAACAAATACCATTGCGGCTACGAGCAGAATAGTAATGATTTTTTTCATGATTTTTACTCCTTTTTTTTAATCCCGCACTCTCCAAGTGCGAAAATGTTTATGATTTAATTGCGACGGCCGATACATATATCTGTTATCGAAAAATAGCCCGAGTAAAAAACAAGATATTGTTTTTGTGCATTGTGCACAAATCATATGAGCCATCGCCATTTATTATATACTATTTTATGCAAATTATCAATACGTTATGCATGTGAAAAGCACCAAATTTGCGACTTTTTTTCTTACAGAAAAGATTTTCAGCCATTTCCCAAAACATGCCTTTGATTACAAAGAAAAAATGTTGTCATGGAGAAAAAAGTGTGACATAATTAACAATGAAAGAATCGGAGGAAATTCTATGGACATAGGACTTAACTTGTATTCTTTGAGAGACCAGATTAAGGAAGAGAAATCCTTTCTTAAAACAATGGATGCTCTTAAAGAGATCGGAATATCTTTTGTTCAGTATTCCGGTGCGGATTTCATCCCCGAAAGAATTAAGAAAGTGTCGGAGCTGACAGGCCTTCCTGTTGTCTTGACACATGTCGCTTTTGACAGGATAACAGGGGATACGGACAGACTTATTGCTGAGCATGAATCTTTTTCGTGCAGAAACATAGGTCTTGGTGCGATGAGCCAGGGAACAGCCCGAAATCCAAAGGAACTGGAAAAGACAATTGCTTCTCTTGAAAAAGCGGCCGAATACATGGAGAAAAAAGGATTCAAGTTCTTTTATCACAATCACCATTTTGAGTTTTTCAAATACGAAGGCAAGACAATATTTGAGTACATAACCGAAAATGCACCTCATGTCAATTTCACACTTGATACATACTGGGTTCAGTATGGCGGAGCAGACATTCATAAGATCATAGAAAAACTCAATGGGAAAATAGAGTGTGTTCATCTGAAAGACTACAAGATAAGGCTCAACGAAGACAACAAATTTGAACCTGTCTTTGCTCCGCTCGGAGAAGGAAACATGAATTTCAAAACCATTGTTCCTGAGATGAAAAAAGCGGGAACAAAATACTTCCTTATTGAACAGGACAACGCAACAGAATTCAAACATCCGCTAGAACAGATAGAAATCAGCGTAAAATACATCAAATCCAACTTTTAGGAGAGAATTAGTTATGGAAAAGGTTAGATACGGCATTATAGGAATCGGAAACATGGGTACAACCCATCTTAAAAACTTAATGGAAGGCAAAATTGAAAATGCAGTTGTAACCTGCGTTGCAGATTTAAAAGAAGAGAGAAGGAATTATGCTAAAGAAACATATCCTGAATTGACAGTGTTCTCAACCGGAGATGAGCTTATTGAAAAAGGAGACATAGATGCAGTAATCATCGTTGTGCCTCACTATTTTCACCCGTACTTTGCCATAAAAGCTTTCGAGAAGAACCTTAATGTTGTTTGTGAAAAGCCTGCCGGCGTTTACACAAAGCAGGTAAAGGAAATGATTGAAGCATCAAAGAAATCCAAGGGTCTGTTTACGATGATGTTCAACCAGAGAACAAACTGCCTGTACAGAAAGATGAGAGAAATGGTAATGGCAGGCGAAATAGGGGAAGTGAAAAGAATAAACTGGATTATTACGGACTGGTTCAGAACACAGGCGTATTATGACTCCGGTGAGTGGAGAGCAACATGGAGCGGAGAAGGCGGTGGAGTTCTTTTCAACCAGAGCCCACATCAGCTGGATCTCATTCAGTGGGTTCCGAATATGTCACCTAAGAGAGTCAGAGCATATTGTAATTTCGGTAAATACCATGACATCGAAGTTGAAGATGACGTAACAGCATATTTTGAATATGAAAACGGAGCAACAGGCGTATTCATAACAACAACAGGCGATGCTCCGGGAACAAACAGATTTGAATTGACCGGAACTTTGGGCAAACTCATCTGCGAAAACGATGTTCTTACATTCGTAAAGAATGATGTTGAAGACAGAGTTCAGCTCAGAAATGAAAAGAACGCATACAAAAAACCAAACACCGAAACGATAACAGTTGAAACAGACGGACAGAATCCTCAGCACGTCGGAATACTCAGAAACTTCACGAATGCGATTCTCGGAAAAGAGCCTTTATTTGTTCAGGGAGAAGAGGGATTAAAAGGCGTCGAACTGCAGGATGCGTGCCTTTTGTCAGAATGGACCGACCAGATGGTAACTCTTCCCATTGATGATGATTTGTATCTGTCAGAACTCAACAAGAGAATTGCCACAAGCAAAAAGAAAGCCCATGTAACCAATACATTCTTCGATACGTCGAAGTCTTATTGATGCTTATGAGGTCAAGGAGCGATTATGTCAAAAGAAAATTTGCTTAAAAAACTAAATGATAAGAAAAATGTGTATGGTACCATTGTGTGCATAGGCGATACTGCCGTTACCGAAGCACTGTCTTTATCAGGTCTAGATGTGCTCTGGGTAGACTGCGAACATACGCTCATTTCCGGAACAACGCTTCAGAACACCTTGATAGCTGCAAAGGCCGGCGGAACACCTGCATGGGTAAGAGTTGCATGGAATGATCCGGTTTTAGCTAAACCTGTACTTGACATGGGAGCTGACGGCATCATTTTCCCGTATATAAGGAGTGCAGAAGATGCAAAAAAAGCAGTTGCGGCTTGTGAGTATCCTCCGAAAGGTGTAAGGGGATACGGCCCGATGAGAGCCAATCTGTATGGTCAGATACCTCAGATGGAATTTGTGACCCAAACATACAGAGAGTGCCTGAGAGTACTTCAGATTGAACACATTGATGCTGTAAATGACCTGGAAAACATCGTCAAGGTTGACGGAGTTGATGCATTTATTTTCGGTCCCAACGATTTATCCGGATCTGTCGGAATGATTGGTCAGGTCAAGGCAAAGGAAATGATTGAAATATACAAAAGAGCAGCAAAAGTTTTAAGAGAATCAGGAAAGCCGTTCGGAGTTGCCACTTTCTATGACGAGGAGTGGCTCAAAATGTGGGCGGATTTGGGAGCAACAATTTTCTTTGTCGGAAGCGACTACAACTTTGTATACAGCGGAGCCAGGGACATGCTGGCAAATTTCGGAAAGATCTTCAAGTAAAAAATGACAGCCGTGAAATCACGGCTGTTCGCTTTTATATAAACTCAACAGGGAGAGGATTCTGAGCGTGGACTGTTTCAATCACCGCCACAGTCATGGCTGATTGTTCGCAGGACACTCTAAGTTCCTTTCCTTTTGTTATGGCGTAATATACTCCTTCGTAAATCGAAGCTGTTCCTACATTGAATGCATTTCCGTTATATTCGCCGCTCTCCTCGTGAGAAACGAGTTTTTCAGAGCAGTACACGGGGAGTCCTTCATCATTTCTGAGAGATTTTTCCACTACAGGTCTAGATGGATTTTCGCTGTCCAGATAGTATTTCTTTGTGTATTTGGCAGCAGTCGACTTCATGCTTCCTCTTGTTCCGACGAGTTTAAGGTTATAGTCGGTAAACGGGTCAGTGGAGTTAATTTCAATGTCGACTACGGGGTGATTCGGAGCTTCGAGTATTATCTTAACATAATCTTCTGCATCGCCCGATGTTGCACACAGTCCTAGTTTTGAAAAAACAACTTTTGTGTTTGGATCAAAATCCAAAAATCCAAGACCCATACATATCGGGTGAGGTCCAGTGTTATATGCGCTGCCACCCATCTTTTTCTGAAGAGTCTGCCAGTCCCAACGCCTTGCAAGGGAATTGTATCTTATTGAAACCTGCTTTATCTCTCCGAGAATGCCGGATTTTGCTGTCTGTATTGCATCCAGATAGAAAGGAGAAGTTTGGGTGTTCTGGAACGGGGCCAGTATGACGCCGTTTTCTTTTGCAGTGTTTATGAGGACATCGCACTCATATCTGTTTCTGGCAAAAGGCTTTTCGCTCAGAACATTGAATTTGTGTTTTAACAGGTCGAGAGTAATTGCGTAGTGTTCATCCGAATATGAGGCATTTACAACCAGGTCTATATCCTTGATTTTGAAAAGTTCCTTGTAACTGGAAAGGGTAGTGACGTTCGGATAGCGCTTTTCTGCATCCGCTCTCAAAACGGGGTCTTTATCCACAACGTATTTCAAATCGAAATATTTGTTGTTTTCGGACAGGTAGTATGAACCATGGATGTTTCTCCCGCTGCGCCCCTGTCCTATAATGGCAACTTTCAGTCTTTTCATTAGTGAATCTTCCTTTCTGTCTCGAGATTTTCTATTTTTTCTCCCATTACGAATACATTTGATACGTGTATATCTTCATCGAAAACGATTAAATCTGCATCGTAACCTTCCTTGATGGAACCCTTTTTCACTTTCAGTATTTCTGCAGGGGTCTTTGATGCCATTCTGACGGCATCGATAATAGAAAATCCGCATTCTTTTGTCACCACTTGTACAAGCTTGTCCATCGTGGCAATGCTTCCTGCAAATGCTGAGCGGTCTTTTAGCTTGCAAACCCCATCTTCCACTATGAAGGGTGTGCCGCTCATGTATCCTTTCTTTATGTCTGTGCATGCTATGTGAAGACTGTCGGTTACAAGAGCAGTTTTATCTGTTCCCTTAATCTTCACAACCATCTTTATGAGATCGGAGGGAAGATGTTTGCCATCTGCTATTATCTCAATATACAGTTCATCGTGCAGATATGCAGATTCTATTACGCCGAGTGAACGGAAGCCTTTGTTTCTCGTTATTGTCGATGTACAGCAGAACATATGTGTAATTAGAATGCAGCCGTTTTTGATTGCAACTTTCATATCTTCTTCAGTTGCATTTGTGTGTCCCGCGGATGGGATAATATTGTGGTCAGAAAGGTACTTGCAGAACTCGCTGCCTTTGTCTTCTTCAGGAGCAAATGTCCATCTTGAAATTACAGAGCCGTATCCATCAATCAGCTTTTTGTATTCTTCGGGTTTCGGAGCAGTTATATATTCAGTGCACTGAGCTCCGCACTGAGCTTTCGACAAGTAAGGACCTTCCATGTGAACGCCGAGAATGTTTGGCTTTTGTTCCTTGCTCTTCATGGCTTGGGCAATGTTTTTGACTGCCTTGCACATGTCTGAAAACGGAGCGGCTGAAATTGTTGGAAGAATGGTTGTTGCGCCGTGAGCCATCTGCAATCTTGTTCCTTGGATAATTCCGTTTGGATCTTCTTTTAAGAAATCAAAGCCTCCTGCACCATGAGTGTGAAGATCAATGAATCCCGGTGAGACATATTTGTCTTTGAAATCGTAATACTTTTCAGCCTTTGGTTTCACATCTCCTACATATACAATTCTGCCATTCTCAATTCCTATCCACGCCTGGAGTACAGAATTATCCAGAATGACTTTTTCACTGTGAACTGCAATCATAAGTTTAACCTCTATTAACTATTTGGTGCATCTCTGCGTTGGCTTTTGACTTGTTTGTGTGGGGTGCGACGTTTTTGCGGTTGATCTCGAGATTGTTTCTGTCTTTTGACATGAACAACTCATGATGGAAGTCGCTGTTGTTTCTGGAAAACTTAAAAAATCAATCTTCTGTTTAGGACATCCGACGCCTAATCCTCGGTAATTCAATCGCAGAGATACAGGCGCCCCTTTCATTTGTATTTTATCTCAAATTCTTCCATAGAACAAGATAATGTGACAATATTATGGTATAATACACATTGAATTGGATTGGAAGAGGTACTCAAGGTGTTAACAGAAACAGCAAAAAGATTATTCAAAACAGATGCTCCTTTTGCCATTGCAATGTGGGATTTTTCGTGGCTTGAAAGGCGCTGGCCCGGTGGAGGATATGACAATTGGGACACATCATTAAGTGAGCTTGCTGAACGCGGATACAATGCTGTAAGAATAGACGCATATCCCCACCTTGTCTCAAAAGACTTAAAAAGAGAGTGGACACTTAATCCCGTATGGACGACACAGGATTGGGGGGCATCGGAAGAAACAACTGTGTGCCTGAAAGATTCTTTGATAGCTTTTCTTCGTTCTGCACGAGAACACAATATAATGGTAGGACTCTCAACATGGTTCAGACAGGACAAAGGTCATGCGGAAATGGAAATAAGGACTCCGGAAAACCACGCAGAAATATGGATCAAAACCCTGGACTATATTAAGGAAATGGGAGAGCTGGACAACATCTTGTATGTTGATTTTGGCAATGAATGGCCTCTTTTGGACTGGGCACCTTTCCTTGGAGAACGTTTTACATTTTTTGATGAAAAAAGTATATCCTGGATGAAAAGAGCAACAGATGAATTGAAAAAGCATTATCCGGATATTCCGGTCACATTTTCATGTGTCGGAAACTCAAGATTATTACTCGATATGGATGTGAGCTATCTGGATTTTCTTGAGCCACACATATGGATGCCAACTGTTTCAGATTTCTATAAGAAAATAGGATATAATTACGAACGCTTTGATGACACAGGATATGAAAACCTTGTCATGAATGGTGAAAAAGAATATCTTTCAAACAAAGATTATTATGACAAATGTCTGGTAGATGGGATTCAGCTTTTGGCGGAGTGGTCGCATAAATCCGGAAAGCCTCTTGTTACAACCGAATGCTGGGCGATTGTTGATTACAAAGACATGCCCGGATTAAGCTGGGACTGGGTAATAGAATTAAACCATCTTGGAGTTGAAACTGCTGTTTCAACAGACTGCTGGGCGGGAATGGCAACAAGCAATTTCTGCGGGCCTCAGTTCAAAGGAATGTGGAGCCGGATTGAATGGCATAAAGAAATGACCGGAATAATTAAAAGAGAATAGATTCAAGTATAGAAAGAGTCCTTTGCAAACAAATGCGCAGGACTCTTTTTTCGCCAAATCATACGATTTTTTGACATTAACTGAAATCAGATATTCAACCTCTTTGAACTGTCCGCATCGAGATACATAATAGCATTTTTGTGTGTTCTCAGAATTGTTGAAGGAACATTCTTTTCTATTTTCGCGTTTACTGTTGCATATACTGCATCTGCTTTTGTAGGAGCAGGGACAATACAGAACACATAAGGTGCACTCATCAATGTCGGAACAGTCAGAGTTATGGCATGAGTCGGAACTTCATCGATTGAACTGAAGCATCCGTCATGGACCTGCTGCATACGGCATGTCTGGTCGAGTGGAACAACTTTTGCAATAAGAGG
>JAILLB010000060.1 GCA_024693345.1 Clostridiales bacterium | reverse complement strand
CGTGTTTTCCAGATACGCAGGTGAAAATGACGATTTCACTCCTATCAAAGGCGACTACTATCTCTCTGCTGACGAGGAGAAAATACTCGGCAAAATCAAGGAGTACTATTCCGATGTAACCGTCATATATAATGTCGGAAGCTTTCTGGATTTTTCCTTTACCGAATGCAAAGAAATAAAGTCCGTAGTGATGGCTTATCTTCCGGGAACAGCAGGTGCAAACGGCCTTGGCAGAATTCTGAAAGGAACTGTTTCACCTCAGGGAAAACTCCCGATGACAATAGCCAAAAATTATGACTTTTACCCGAGTTCCAAAGTATTCGGAGCAGCATCTGGAATAATGCAAAAGTATGTAGAAGACATATATGTCGGATACAGATATTTCTACACGGTTCCGGGCAGAAAGAATGAAGTCCTCTACCCTTTCGGTCACGGACTTTCGTATGCAAGATTCGTTTATGACTGCATTGCTTTCAATTGTGACGACAAAACAATTACTGTCAAAATAAAGGTCAAGAATGTATCGACCAAGTATTCGTCAAAAGAAACCATAATGCTTTATTCTTCATCACCGAAAACAAAACTCGGAAATGAAAAATATGCACTCAGAGCGTTTGCCAAGACGAAAATGCTTGCTCCCGGAAAATCCCAGATTCTCACGCTCAGATTCAACATTCTGGACATGTCAAGTTTTGATGATACAGGTGTCATGGGACAGAAGGACTGCTGGGTATTGAAGAACGGCAGCTACAAAGTATACTTCGGCAATTCAATTGACAAAATCAAGGTTGCCGGGATATACAAAAACTCCAAGACGGTTTACAGCGAAAAGTGTACGCACATTGACACAGAACTTGAATCCAGGCTCAATTCCAGCGGCGAATATGAGGAACTGGTACATATTGAACCGAATCCTAAAGAAGGCCTCGTTGTTGATCCGGTCAAAAACAATGTTTTCACAGGCAGAGTTCTGACAGCAATCAATGGGACAAAATCTTTCAAGCGCAATGAGTCTTTTGATGTAACATTGAAAGTGTTCAAAGTCGGGAAATACAGAATCAGCTTGTCTGGAGCAGAAAAAACAGGCATATCCATAAGCAGGAACGGATTGCCTTTAAATGAATTCACTGTCCTTACTCTCGGCAACAACATAATTACACTGACTGCAGAAAAAGACATGGATTTATCCGGTGTATCTCTTGATGTTTCAAGGAATTCCAAGCCCATCTCCATCCGTTCAGATAAAGCAACGTCTTTTGAAGCAGGTGAATTCTCAGGTAATGCACTTTATGTAGTTACAAGACCTTTTGTTGACACTGATGGCCTCATCAAAAACGGAACGGGTGCAGCAAGATTATTCAAGCCCGGAAGATATGTCGAATACGAAATAAACGTTGAAAAGAGCGGCATATACAACCTGTTTTTCAGATACTGTAATTATAGCAAAGAAACAGATTTTTCCGACAGTTTCACCCTTCTTGTGTCCAATGTAAAAAGAGATATAAACGGAGTAAAAATCCTCCACACAAGCGAAGAAGACAAGCCCGCAGTATACAAGACTGCAGGACCAATAAAAATAGAGTTGCCCGAAGGTTTGTCGATTCTGAAACTTTTGTCGAACACCACGCAGGCGCCGGTTTTCGCATATTTCACGCTTGAAAGAACGAATGAAACACATATTGACGTATGTGTGAAGAAAAGTGCATCTGAGGCAGTCAACACAGATGAGCCTGTACGTGTAAAACACACCGTCAATCCAATCACAAACATTTACGATCTCAGAAATGTTTTGAGCGGCAAGATATCTCTCAAGCAACTGGTAGATGACCTCTCTCCGGAAGAACTTGCACATCTGACGGGAGGAAATGAATTCGGAACAGTCGGATATCTTCCCGACAGAGGTATTCCTGAATACATGTGGTCTGACGGCGGATGCGGCCTGAGGCTCACCAAAAGCAACGGAAATATTACTAATTACCCTTCTCAGAATATGCTGTGTTCATCCTGGAATGAAGATCTTGCATTTGAACAAGGCAATTCTGTGGCAAGAGAACTTGTATATGAGAATATAGAGCTCTGGCTCTCCCCTGCCATGAACATTCAGAGAAATGTTCTGTGCGGAAGAAGTTTTGAATATTTTTCAGAAGATCCGTTTGTTACAGGGAAGATGGCAGCAGCGATATGCAGAGGCGTAGCCAGAGGCGGTGCTGACACGGATATCAAGCACTACCTGGCAAACAGCACTGAGTTTTTGAGACTGCAGTCCAATAGCATTATTTCGGCGAGAGCCATAAGGGAGATATACGCAAAAGGATTCGAGATTTCAATCAAGGAAGGACATCCCGACTCCATAATGACATCGTACAATTACATAAACGGAGTCAAAGCAGCGGAACACAAAGGAATAATTTCGGGAATGCTGAGAAAAGAATTCAAATATAAAGGTGTTGTCCTTACTGACTTTGGAAATGACTCAAGCAATGTCAAGGAACTTCTTGCAGGAAGCGATTTGAAAATGCCGAGAGGCGAATCCGAAAGTGTCACTTCCGCTATAAAGGATGGAACAATTCCGATTGCAGCAGTAAGAAAGAGTTCTGAAAAAGTGCTCAAAATGATTATGAAGCATATGTAGCAATAAATATCCACCCGCCGAGCGGGTGGTATTTCATTTTCGGGCATAGCCCTAACTGTACTGGCGGCGCACAAATGCGCCCCGAATTGGCCTGTCAGCCATGCAACGGGTTACTTACCACCCATAAATGGGTCCCGTGGGTCAAATATTGATATCTGATCACTTTCTCGATCAACTTTTAATTGATTCGCAATATACTCCTTTATTGCTTTCGTGTTTTTCCCCACGGTATCTACGTAATATCCCTTACACCAGAATTCGCGATTTCGGTATGCATATTTCATGTTTCCCCATTTCTGGAATATTAGTAACGAACTTTTTCCTTTCAGATATCCCATGAATCCCGAAACGCTCATCTTGGGCGGGATACTTACTAGCATATGTATGTGGTCTGGGCATATTTCCCCTTCTATTATGTCCACACCTTTCCATTTACATAATTGTCGCATTATCTCTCGTATCTCTAACCTTTTTTCTGAATAAAATACTTTTCTCCTATACTTAGGCGCAAATACTATGTGATACTTGCAATTCCATTTTGTATGTGCTAGACTGCTCGTGTCTGTGATCTCTTGTTTCATAGATGAAAACCTCCTATTGTGTTTTTTTCGACTGACAGGTCGTTTCTATTTTAACACAATAGGAGGTTTTTTTTCATCGGTTAACCTTTTCTGAACACACGCGACTATCGCGTGGTTTTTGGATACAAAAACGGGAGAGGCGTTAATCGTCTCTCCCATAATTATGTTGTCTGTAATTATGGCTCGTAATCTACGGCACTATTACTTACTCCGCGAACCTCAATCTTTTTTACCGTGAGGTCTTTTATGAGTTCTTCTGTGCTGAGATCATCCGGATTTTCGACTGTTTCATTGAAGTATACATAGAGGTCTGCAATTCCTTTTCTCATAAAGAACACCTGACCATTCAAGTCATATCCCTCATCGTAAAACTCTTCATCCAAAAGGTCCTGACCTGTTTTTCCTTCATAAGCCTTCATATCTTCAGCAGTCGGAAGCTGAGCAGTAAGGTTTTCAACCTTCACAATCTTGCAATCCTTGAGGATGGCAAGATATTTTTCATCTTTTTTATCGTCGTAAAAATCAATCTTATCGAGATCGTCATAAATCTGCTGATTAATTTCTGCTACAACTCTGTAAACTATGCCTTTGTGTGAGAATACCGATACATAATACTTGAGTGATATTGAGTAAGCTTCGTTTTCTTTTGAGAGTTTATAGACATCTTCGATAGTCTTAATTGAGTCAATGTCAACTTCTTTTTCATTCGCACTTCCGCATGCTACCAGACACAGGATTGTGCAGATGCAAATCAATAATGCAATAATCTTTTTCATGTGTTTCCTCCATTGAGATTATTTGTTGTTCGTATTAAACAATCATTTCGTATTGTTGTGAACCCTCACACGAATAAATTCGCGTGCTTCCCATAAATGTAATAATTACACGTAGTCTCTTTAGGAGACGGGAACTTCGTTTCTACAGATACAACCAAAACTCAGATACTTACGACACCATTGTCGAAAGTCCCGC
>JAILLB010000051.1 GCA_024693345.1 Clostridiales bacterium | reverse complement strand
AAAAAAATACACCCAGCTGATGGTTCATCATGCCAAAAGCTGGGTTGCTTTTATTTTCCTGTTTTTAAATCTTTTCTCCGCGCCTTTTGCTCGCGATGAAAAATGCGATAGCTATAATTGATGACAATGCTGCCAGACCTGCCAGGAATCCGAAGGACACTTCCCATTCATACTGATCTGCAAGGACAGCCAGAATGAATGTGCTGAACGCTCTTCCGACATAACATGTTCCGTTTAATATTCCTGCAAGAAATCCTGCGTCAAATTTACCTTTCATGTAAAGAGGCACCTGAACCGTCGTCATATTGGATACTATTCCGACGGATATGCAGGCCAACACAAAGGATACTACAAGGACTATCCACGACAGATTTATGGCAAATATGGCGCATATGAGGAGCACTGTCGTAAGAATATATGCAACTACAATCGGCAGAACAAATCCTTTTGCCTTCTTGTATGCAAATGTTGTAATGAAAGATACCGAAAGCATGAACAGAGGCAACAGTACTGATGTCAGAATTGCGACCCAGTCCTCAAATCCGTATTCTTCCTTAAGAATAACCGGTACCCAGCTGTTCAATCCTCCGGACACTGCATATGCGACAAATGAAAACTCAATAAAGACCATGAGGAGCAGAATGACACCGCTGTTCCCTTTTTTCTTTGCAGGCTGGTTCTGTACTGCCGCATCATCGGGCTTTGCAGGTTCCGCATCTTCATACGGAGTCTTTTTATTCAGTATCCCGCATATAACAAACCACAAAACCGAAGTCAGAGCTAGAATAATTGAAGAAACCAGAAAACTGTTTGTATAGTTTTCCGGATTCATGGACATCAATGCAAACAGACCGTATGAAAGGAACATTCCGCCTGTCGAAGCAATGCTCATCATAATTGCAGAAAACGGCTTATATTTTTCGTGAACACCTTTTCGCAATGTGAACATGAGAGACGGCCACAATGCTGCCTGGCATAAGCCGTTGAATATCCATACCCATTTAATCAGCTCAAAATCCACTCCTATATACAGGACAACATTTGAAATTGCCGAGCCCAGAAGTGAAAGTGTGAGCACTACTTTTCTGTTAAGTTTTGAGCAGAAAAAGCCTATGAAAATCTGGCCAAGACCGTATGCGAGAAAATACAATGTAGTCGGCAGTGATGCCACTGTCTTTGTCACATTGTATTGATCCATTATGAGGGTTACATTCGAGCTGTAACTGTATCGTCCGAGCTGGGCAAATGAATAAATAAGCCAGCACACGATTATAAGGACAATCTCAAAAGCCTTTGAGCTCTTTTGATTGGAGTCCGCAATTGGTTTGTCCATGAAAGCCTGCTCTTTTCTGAAAAATCCGAATTGTTATTATATCACCAATATTTTCAATCTCAAGTGCATTTTATATTTTTGTTTTCGCACCTTTTCCTACATGTGGAAATCAAACGTCAGTGAACCGTCTTTTTTGAAGTAAAGACCCGCACTGAACTGCTTGCCCGCCTTGCTCACAAAGTCTTCGATGTTGAATATCTCTCCCTTTGTAAGCAGTTCTTTAGTCTCCTCCGGAGTGAATTCATGTCCGGCGAGTGTCTTGGGCATTGAAAAGCCGCACTTCAGGTTGTTATTGTTGGAACAGATGTATCTGAATTTGGTTTCAAATACCTTGCCTGTTTTACAGCACGGACAGGTGAATTCCGTCTCTTTTGCACCGGAAGCGTTGTTATCCGAACCCGAAGTCTGTCTGAATGCCTTTTTGACATACACTTTGGAGCTCTCATCAATAAGTCCGGATATTTCGTCATATGTGAACTTTATTGCCTCGTTAATCGAGTTTTTACCTTTGAATACGTCTTTTAATACAACACCCATGTCTGCTGTTTTTCTCTTGTCCAGAAGCAGTTTCAGCGCATTCAGATAATTGATGTACGCTTCGCCGTCTTCAAGAAGATAAAACTTGTTGTCCTTGAGGCTTATATACCCGGATTTGCATGCCCCTTCTATTATTCCCGTTCTCGTTGCCTCGGTTCCGAGTTCGACACCGGAAAAGATGGCCTTGTATTCCTCTTCCTCGTCTTCGATCTCATCCTTTTTGAACGGATTCTTGAGATATTTGTAGAAGCTGTCCGTTGTATATCTGTCTGGTGCTTTCGTTGTATCTTTTTCGGACTTGAATCCCGTTTTTACGACATCGCCTTTTTTCAGATCAGGGAGGGTCTTGTCTTTTGTTGAGTACTCGTCGTACTTTGTCCATCCCTTCTGCTTTATGACCTGGCCTTTGACCTTTATGGTCTCAATACCGCCGATGTCCACCGTAATTTCGGTCTTGTCGACAATGCACTGCTCGCTGCAGAATACGGCGAGAAATCTGGCCATTATCGTATCGTAAACCTTCTTTTCAAAATCCGTCAGATCTGAGTCTTTCGGAATATTGACTGTCGGCGTCAGAGCTGA
>JAILLB010000048.1 GCA_024693345.1 Clostridiales bacterium | reverse complement strand
CTTCTCTATGTGTCTTACAACGCAATAATAACCTGAACCATTGTCAAGACTCACATAGATCCGATCGCCTACCTTTTTTCCGAATACAGCACGTCCTATAGGGGACTCTTTACTTATGGCCATCCTGTCTATGTTGTTTCTCAAAGTTGTAACAAGTTCTATTTCAAGTTCTTCTTCGTCTTCTTCAAGATACAATGTCACCCTGTCAAACAGTCCTATTACATCCTTATCCGGATTTGTCTCTACAATAACTGCTGTGTCTCTGAGCCTTTCAAGATAATGGATTCTTGAATAGTTTCTGTTCAGTGCTCTCTTGGCAGTCTTGTATTCAAAGTTTTCTGACAGGTCTCCCTGAGCTCTTGCCTCAGACATTTCTTCTCTGAGTTTAGGAGCTAATTCGTACTTTCTGTAGTTTATTTCCTCGTTGATCTTGTCTATATCTACTTTTGTAAGCTCATCCCTCATGGCTGTTCTTTCTCCTTGAATGAACTATGACTACAACTGTTGCGATTATACCCGCAATTACACAGATGACCACTGTAATCGCCCACACAATCGGCAATCCACTCTTTTTGGTTTCTTCCGTTGTTTCTTCTGCTGATTCTGTTGTCTCTATATCTGTTTCTTCATTTGTTGCAGTTACTTCTGTTTCTTCGACTGCAGAAACTTCTTCAGTATTCGTTGTAACTTCTTCTGTCTCTGTAGTTGTAACGGTTTGCGTCTCTGTTGTTTCGGTAACTTCAGTTTCCGTTGACTCAGTTGTCTCGGGAGGTACATATGTGCCTTCTCTTACAGTAACGGAACCTGACGGCATTGTGAAATAACAATAACCATCCCTTGTTTCGCTTGGTACCAGATTGCCTGCCCCGTCATATATTTCAAGCACGCAGTCTGCCTTTTTGAGCTTGACACTTGCAGCTTCTCCTGCTTTAAAGTATGCAGATGTTAAAGCAGCGTTCTTTGATTCAATCTGTATTTCGTAATAGTCTTCACTGAGCTCGTAACCGCACAGTTTTTCCAGCAGTCCTTCATTTCTCAGTTTCATGAAGTTCTTAAGGTATCCTATAGCAGTATCTGTTGTCTGATCTTTTCCGTCTGAATATACGTCATAAACAAAGAATGCGGAAAGTCTTCCCTTTATTCCCCATTTCGATCTGTCCATTGTAACTCCCGGAAGCAGCATTTTGGCCATCTGGTCAACTATGCCTCCGTCTTCGTACATGGACTTGAGAATCTCACTTGCCTGTGCGTAATAGTCTGAAATGAGCTTCAATGCTTCGGGGTGCTGTTTCAGTTTTGCTCCGAAGTCGTTCTTATAACTTCCGGATCCGTTGTTTCCTTCAGCCCAGAGTTCTGTGTAGTCAGTGTGGAAATGTCCTGAATTGAACGTTCCGTATGAGTTATCAAAATCCCAGACGGGACCCATATATATCTTTGATGTTACACCGTTCTTATCTGCATCTACGTAGAAATATGTGCTTCCTTTGTAAGAATCCCAGTTCTTGCATGCTTCGTTGACCACATATATTTTGCACAGTGATTCCAGATCACAATATTCCGTATAATGCCTTCCCGCTTTGTTGTATCCTGTCGGAGAATACAGAGCTTCTTCGAAATCCGCAAACAGCTTTGCTACATATTCTACTTCTTCTTTACTTGCAAATTCAGGTGACTTGACCACGTATGTGTTCCCTATGTCTGTTCCGAAAAATGCACTTTCTCTGTAATAGTAAAGATTGTCCAGTTCAACAAGATAACCACCGGATATGTCATCGGGGTTTTCAGTTAGATTGGCATACTGGTAAAACTCGACGTTGCTCTGCTTAATGAGCGAACCGCTCTGAACAAAAGTTGTTCCGTAACTGCCCATTTCATCATTTTCGGGCATGTCTTCCATTATTTCTTCCAGATCCGTTATGTTGACTCTTTCTTTTCCAATCTCGATTTTTTCAAGGAGCTGGTATAGTCCGTAATACTCTCCGTCAATATACAGGTTCACATAAGCAGACTTTGATGAATTGTCGAGGCCAATTCCGAGAGCCAAGGAATATGCGACATAGTTGCGCAAAAATGATGGATCTATGTAGTTGGCCATAAGTACCCATTTCTTGGACTTGCCCATTCCGAACAGATCTGTCTTCGTCCCTATCTTCAGGTTATATGACTTCTTATTGTATCCCCAAGATGCATTTCCTCTTCCCTTTAAAGATGAGGAGTTTTTATCTTTGGTTCCATCGTATATTACTTTTCCTTCTTTGTCCGTTATGACAGCGATGACGTTTTCATCCTTGTTTTCCTTGTATGAGTGAATCCACTGCATTCCCATCGATGTGCTGAGATATATGTTCCCTATATTCAGTCCGACATAGAAAGTGCACTTCTTTGTTGAGCCTCCAAATGTAATGTATATTACATAACAGGGGTTCCCTTCTGCATCGGTGGTTTTCCCGTCCGTCAGTTTCACAATTCCGTCAGCAGAAGATATTCTTCTGTTTCCTTCTATGTAGCTGTATTCAAGTGCATCTGTCATCTGGACCTTTTCTGTATCAATTCCCGAAGGCAGATAATATGTGTCTCCTTTCGGCAAAATGGTCTCGTAATGACCATCGCCTATAGGGACTTTAACTCCAAGATAATTTGCTGCGTATATAACCGCAAAACTTGAGAGAGATAATACTATAACGACGCAAATTGCTATACTCAATATTTTTTTCACAATATCACCACCAATCCATTTACTGATACAAATCATTCAAGTCAAGCAGAATCAATCCGTTATCATTCTTTATTTCATCTTCAAATCCGGACCTTGATACAA
>JAILLB010000036.1 GCA_024693345.1 Clostridiales bacterium | reverse complement strand
AAGTCAGATAATACAGGCTGAAGCCGTCAAGTACTTCATAGAGCTCTTCAGGGGCGAGAAGTGGCACAGAACAGGCATCATATACTGGAACCTGTCTGATGGATGGCCAATCTCAAGCGAAGCAGTTGTTGACAGCTACGGGGACAAGAAACTCGCCTTTGATTACATGAGAATAGCATATGAGCCTTTATACGTTATGCTGAAAGGTCAGGAAAACGAACTGGATCTCATCGCGTCCAATGACACATTAAAAGACGAAAAGGTCTCTTATACAGTTACTGACGTGACAAGCGGAGCAGTACTGGCCAAAGGAGAAGGAATATCCAAAGCCAATGATAACACTGTCTTCGGTAAAGTCACTCTTCCGTCGGAAAAGACATTTGCAAAGATTGAGTGGGAATATGACGAAAAGAAAGTAGTTTCTCACTACTTTGGAGGTGTATTCAATCTCACAATCGATGAATATCTTGAGTGCCTTAATAAGTGCGGATTGGGATTCTGAAAAGGCAAAAAAAGTTGGCTAATCTAAAGTTGAACTTTAGATTGGTCAGAAATTGTGCAGAAAATGGTTGTTGTACAAAAGTGTAGAATTCTACAGAATAATACATAAAAATCGTTTTTAGAAAAGAATTGTGTTACATCCATGATATAAAACGAACAGGGGGAAAACCAAATGAGTAATTACAAAGATAATCCCGTTTATAAAGCATATGAAGAGGCCATAAGATTCCTAGAATCAAAAGGATATGAGGTTAAATGCAGATACAATCGATTTGAAAAACCAACAAAGAAAAGTGATTATGAAATGAATTACAACATTTCCGTGCCTTGGAAAGATAAAGCATGGCTGTACTTAATTCTTAAAGGCAAATCACAATATGCGAGTCTTGAATTAGAGCCACAATATGTGAAAAATGTTGACACCAGTGGATTTTACAGAATACAAGAACGAGGCGATGCCGCATTGACACATCTCAAATTGTTTTTCACGGATTTTAAAAAAGTAAAAAATGCTTTTTCAGAGATATTTGGTGGCTTTGACCCCATATCACCAGTAGGAGGTGAACTCATGTTTGACAAGAATAAAATCCTTTATGGTCCTCCCGGAACAGGTAAAACGTATAACACTGTATGTTATGCAGTTGCAATTTGCGATAACAAATCGCTTGAAGAATTAAATTCAACCGATTATAAGGTTGTCAAAAAAAGATTTGATGAACTAAAAAATGAAGGTAGAATAGAGTTTACTACTTTCCATCAATCTTATGGATATGAAGAGTTTATTGAAGGAATAAAACCAATTGTCGAAAATGATGGTTCTGGGCTTCAATATGAGATTAAGCCAGGGGTGTTTAAGCAGTTTTGCGAACATGCACGGTTCGTGGGGGAGGATATGTCTTCCGGAGTTAACAGAATTTGGAATGTAAGAAACAGAACTGGCGATAAAGACATTCCTTTTGACTTAGAATCATACGTGTATGACAACAACGTGGTACTGGTTGAAAACATTTTAGATGAAAAAAGACAGTGTAACTATCTTGCCAAAATGGACCATGGTGATATTGTCGTATTCGGAAGAGATCAACACATTGATGCAGTTGGAATTGTTGATGATTACGAACCCGAAACATTGGATAAACCTCCTTTTTATTATCAAAGAAAGATCAAGTGGTTAGCTACTGGACTTAATAAGTCTTTCGATGATATCGGAAAAACAAAAATGAGTATCTCCAATTTTGCAATTGCAAAGTCCAGACTAAGTATGCTCGACATAAATAATCTGATAAACAATCATCGTGATAACACCAGTCCTTGTGTTTTCATTATTGATGAGATTAACCGTGGTAACATTTCAAAAATCTTTGGTGAACTGATTACTTTGATAGAAGATACCAAAAGAGAAGGAATGGATGAAGAAGCATCAGCTACATTGCCATATTCTGGAGAGCCATTTAGCGTGCCGAAAAATGTATACTTGCTAGGAACAATGAATACTGCGGACAGATCTATAGCAACAATAGACACGGCTCTTAGAAGACGATTTGCATTTGAGGAAATGTTACCTGATTCAACGATACTTGAGGGAATTGATATAGGTGGAATCAACATAGAAAACATGTTGGACAGTATGAACCAAAAGATATCCGTTCTATTTGACAGAGAACACACTATAGGTCATGCGTACTTTATTCCTTTGAGAAAGAATTCAGACATGAAAACACTTGCCAGAGTGTTTAAAAACAACATTATTCCACTTTTGCAGGAATATTTTTACGAAGATTACGAAAAGATTCGCCTTGTACTTGGTGACAATAAAAAGCAGGACGAAAGTATGCAGTTTATCAAGGCCATAAACAATGACTACATGTCACTATTCGGAGAAGATGTTGACTTAGATGTTTCATATAGATATGAAATAAACGAAGCGGCATTTAACAATCCGGAGGCATACAAGTATATTTAATGATAGGTGGTATGATGGGTAACAATTATACAATTAAAGAATATGACTCTTTTGTTTGCGAAAAAACAGTGCCCGGTTATACCACTCTGCCACAAAAGACATTTGAGCAATTAGAAGAGTTCGTTCTTAGCAATAGAACAAACGATGCAGATGCACTAGATTTGATGAGTATTTCAGGCAAAAAAGGTGGCATTGGTAAAGTTATTACAGCGAAAAACTATGTTGGCGTAATATCTATGACTGATGGCACCAGGATTGAAATTTTGCCAAAGATTTTCTCGCGCGAGAGCCATTCAGATGATCAAATAAAGAGATTACTCGTGAAGATGATAAGGACACTTAATGCGCCACCTTACAAAACCATTCAGACATCACTTGTAGATACAGCAAAGATGAACGTATTTGAAATCTACATAAGGATGTTCATCGATGAGGTCTTTGGCATTGTAAAGCGCGGTCTCAAATGCGATTATCAGGTTATTCAGAGAAATGAAAACGCGATAAAAGGGAAGATAATTTTCAGTGAACATATCAAAAGGAACATTGTTCATAAAGAAAAGGTTTATGTTGAGTACGATGAATTCAATATTAACAGACCTGAAAATCGTCTGATCAAATCAACGCTAATCTATTTATACAAGAAATCCATTTCTGCCAAGAATAAATCGGATTTAAAAACTCTTCTTTCGTATTTTGTAGAAGTTGATGAATCGTTGAATTATCTAAACGATATCTCCTTGTGCAAGAATGACAGGAATACTGCTGATTACAAAAATGCACTTGTTTGGTGCCAGGTGTTTCTTAAGGGCGAAAGCTTCACTTCGTTTTCAGGTTCAAAGATTGCTTATGCATTGTTGTTTCCTATGGAAGTATTGTTTGAAAGCTATGTTGCGAAAAAAATCAAAGAGTGCTTTAGGGGATCCAAATGCTTGGTTAAGATTCAGGATAAACGCTATCATTTGTTTGATGAGCCAAGCAAAAAGTTTTTGATTAAGCCCGACATTGTTATAAGAAATTCTGTAAATAAATCCGTTTTTCTGTGTGACACAAAATGGAAAATGCTGTCTGATTCTGCACCTAATTACGGAATCTCACAATCAGATATGTATCAAATGTATGCATATCAAAAGAAATACAATGCAGAAAGTGTAACGCTCCTTTATCCAAAAACTGACAAAGTAATAAATGAGAATATTGAATTCAAATCAGATGATGCATTAGTTAAAGTTAGATTTGTTGATTTATTTGATGATAATAGCATTTTCGCAATTAAAGATGCTATATATGGGGAGTAAACGTTACAAATCGAAATATAGACACGAAAAAATACATATGATATAAGAAATTTGGTTGAGAATATACAATCCCATCTTTGACAGTAAAGAAGACATAAAAACGCCGAAAAGACAGCCAGTGACTGAATAATCGGCGTTTTAAATTTTGCACAATTTTTGCACAATGTTTAAGATTTTTTTGAAGCAGCAAAAGAGTACATAGCAAACAAATTGAAAGCAGATCGCGAGAGTGATCAGATATCAATGTTTGACCCACGGGACCCATTTATGGGTAGTAAGTAACCCTTTGCATGGCTGGCAGGCCAACTCGAGGCGCACTTGTGGCGCCGCCAGTATCGTTAGGGCTATGCACGAAAATGAAATACTACCCGAGACGGGTGGGTATTTATTGTGTGTTTATAATTCAAAAATGGGTCGTTTTTGATGTTTTATGGGGTGTTTTAAGGTTTTTCTATTCCTGATTGAAAAGGTTCATATTTATTCCTACAGCATTAAGTTGAAGGAGAGACCTTTAATCAATTTAGTTTCTTAACAGCCCCTTCATCATCGCTGAATAATTGTGTAAAAAACGAGCTTGGTAACTTTTAGTTGTGAATTAAACTATATATGTTCATTAGTTAATAGGCTATTTCCAAATATAAAGCAATTCTCCATGATTATTCATTGGGATGGGCAGGCGAAACATATCCGGTCACACTTTCGATTGTTATGTAGAAATCTTTTGCACCATATCCACCATAGGAACCTGTTCCATGTTGATAATACAAATCGATTTCTCCATGACCGGTTGCATTAATGTTAACTGAAAAATCCAATGGCAGTTTTCCTTCAACGTAAAGCAAATGTGACTTTGCAACGTTAAGATATATTTTGCCCTTGACCGTTACATTTTTTATGGAAGCTGTTTGATTAAGGTCGAAAGATACATGGACCGTGTTGACGAAATATGTCGTTCCTAACGCAGATGTCTTAGCATCAATATTACCATAAACGTCCGAAAAAAAGAACTCGGAAAAATTATCAGGAGTCAAAGCAATTGGCTTAGATACTGTTGTTTCAACTTGATAGGTTTCCTGGTTTGCTACAGGGTTAGAACATCCAATGAGTAGAGTTGAAAACGCCGCAATTATAAAAATGGTTAGAATTCGTTTCATTTCTTTCCCTTCGTTCTGTATAAAGTCGCACAATTATTTAGTTGAATTTTATATTTGCTTTTATTAAGGGAGAGTTACCATCTGAATCTATAGCAATCTTCGACCATTGACTTCTGTTTCCTTGAAACCAAATGGTATTGAGTTTGTTACATCCATTAAATGCATAACCATCAATCTTGATTAGACTTGATGGAAACTTAATTGTTGACAGATTTTTGCAATCGCAAAATGCAAAAGAGTCAATGAATTGTACGCCTTCAGGAATGGTAACACTTGTAAGACGCTCGCAGAAAAGAAAAGCAGAATCTCCGATAGTGGTAATGCCACTGGGAAGAGTTATCTCTTTAAGTGCTTTACAACCATAAAACATTCCTTGACCAAAACTATCGACACTACCCATAAACGTGGCCTTCTCTAGTTTTTGGCAAAAGTCGAATATATAATCCCCAAGATGAGTAACACTTGCTGGGATTGTAACACTCTTTAGGTTCCAAGAATGAGAGAATGCTCCGTATTCTATGCTAGTTATGCTATCTGGAATAAATAAGTTTACAAATGAATTTCCACGAAAAGCGTCTTTGCCGATTGCCGTTACCGGTTTTCCGTTGTGCTCATTTGGAATAACTAGTGTTGAGTCGTTGCATGACCCTCGACCGGTAACAATGTAAGTGTTGTTTTTTAATGAATATTCAAGGCCTTCACTTGCATTTACTTTCCCGCAAACATCACACACATAGTTTACATAATGATGGTCGATCATCGGAATGGCAGATGTCTCTTTTGCCCCACATGAACAGACCCTTTCCTGCACACCCTCCTCAGTGCATGTTGCTTTTTTTATTGTGTTCCATGCTCCGAAAGAATGACCTTGTGCTGCAATTGTTTGCGTTTGTTTTTCGCCACACGAACAATATCGTTCTTTTTCACCAGTTTCGGTGCAAGTTGGTTCTTTTGTTGTAACCCATTCGCCAAATGAATGAATGTGTTCGTTGGTATCTGACATTGTCTCAGTTGTGGTTGTTGACATGACACTGGTTTCTGATGCAGTTTCAGTTGTGGCTACTGGTGTGACGTTAGTGTTTGTAGAACAAGATGACAGAAAAACCATCAATCCAATGGCGCAAAACACTAAAAACATCATCGATTTTTTCATGATTTTACCTCCTACTATGTGTTGGTTAGCACTATTATTGTGTTAACCAATGCTATTATACAAAGCCATTACCACAAATTGGATTTTTGTGGCAATTTGCAAAATTGCAACACAATGTTGAATAAAATATCCACAGGTAACAGATTTAGTTTAATAATGCAGATATAAACGCAAATATAGCACAGGGTGAGTGTTTGATGCCTCTTTTGCCTACCATGGCAAGGGAGGCTTTTCTGTTGCTAACTTTTTCTAATAGAGATATAATGTTTAAGGATATTAAAAACGATAATAAGATGTATTCAATCTCACAATTGATGAATACCTTGAGTGTATTAATAAGTGCGGACTGGGATATTAAAAAAGTGAATATCCGGGAGGTTGCAAGTGATTTTGCAGCCTCTTTTAATAATTTTGATTAATCTTTGACTTTTCCATGAAAGTTGGCTAAAATAAAGTTGAACTTTAGATTAGTCAGAAATTGGAGGTAAAAATGTCAGTAATCAACAAATATTACCATCGGGCACTTGAGAGTGTTGTAAAAGAGTCGTTCAAGAACAACAAAGTTGTCTCTATACTTGGCGCAAGGCAATGCGGCAAGTCTACACTTGTGGAAAATCTTTATCCAGACATAGACAGTGTTTCTCTGAAAACTGAATTCATGATTGCTCAGGCAAAGACAAATCCGGATTCCTTTGTCAGAGGTCTTTCTATTCCGGCATTTATTGACGAAGCTCAAAGAGCACCTGAGATATTTGGCTCAATACAGGAAATTGCGGACAGAAATCCTTTCTATTCTCAGTTTATTCTTTCCGGTTCAAACAAGCAGAAACTTGATGATAAAATCAAGGAGTCTCTTGCGGGCCGTACGTCAATCATAGAAATGAACGGCTTGTCACTGAGAGAAATATTTGAAATAGATTTCAATCACCACTTTGTTCCTACTCCTGAATATCTCAATGACAGAAAAAAGTGTCTGAAAGAGTGTAAAGATGTCTGGTTCTACATTCATCGCGGCAGTTATCCGGAACTTTATGACAATCCTAACAAGAACTGGGAAGAGTTCTATTCGTCATATGTTCAGACATATATCGAAAAAGATGTCTTGACAGAAATAAAATTAAAAAATACAACAGCTTTTGTCAGATTCTTAACCGCATGTGCATCCAGAACAGGAGATGTTTTAAGTTATACCAGCATTGCAAATGATGTGGGAGTTTCTGCCGTCACCGTAAAAGAGTGGATATCCATACTTGTTAAAACCAATATCGTATATCTGCTGCAGCCCTACTATAATTCTCATCTCAGCAGAGCAATTAAATCTCCGAAAATGTATTTCAGAGATACAGGTCTGGCGGCATACCTTTCAGGATGGCTGACCAGGGATCAGATGGAAAGAGGTGCCAGAAACGGTTTCTTCTTTGAAACATTCGTTGTAAACGAACTGATCAAATCATTTTCAAACGAAGGAAAAGATTATTCAAAACGATTATTCTTCTATAACGGAAAAGACAAAACAAAGAAGAAAAAGGGCGAGAATGGCAACATTGTTGAAACCAGCATTGATTCAGAGATAGATTTTATAATAGAGGAAAACGGAGTTCTTTATCCGATTGAAATCAAGAAAAAGGATATGCCTACCGTCGATGACGCCTCTGCATTCGATGTGCTGGACAAGGATATAGACAAAAAAAGAGGTATGGGAGTAATATTCTCATCTAATCCCAATAAAGTGTACTTGCGGGACGACATAGTATGCTTGCCAGTAGAGTACATATGACGCAGTGGATATAGACACGAAAAAATACATATGATATAATAAATTTGGTTGAGAATATACAATCTCAATATTATGGAGGAGAGTATAAAATGGAAAAAGTTGTTGATATGTTTAAAAAATACGGATTCATTGCACTGATTCTTTACCTTGTATCAACTGCAATTGAATATGCAGGTGAAGCATTTACTTCCGGTTTTGTTGGTGCTTTGGGATGGTTTTTGACCTTGGCATTGGTATTTGCGTTTTATGGCCTGATTATCTATGCAAAGTTTACAAAAAAAGAAGAACTGGCTAGCACGTTAAGCATTTTTGCTGTAGGCTTTATAGGTATTAGTTCATTCCTTAGTGCATTTATGAATATGACTGACATGGAAACCACACGTTGGTTCTATGTAATATACCTTGTGCTCGGACTGATTTGTAACATCGCGATTGCCGGTTTGTTTGCTTTGTTTATGGTAAAGAAGCTATTCAATAAGTCCTTAGTTCCGGGAAACATTCTGGTATATGTCTTGTTCGGCATTTTAGGATTATCTGTCGTATGTGACTTGTATTTGTTTATAGTAGATATAATTGTGGGCGCACCTTGGTTTGTAACTTTGGGAGTATTCTCAAGTACATTCCTGATGGCAGGTCTGTTCGGAGAAGCATATGCATTAATCACAGGAACATTGGGTGGAGAGAGCGCAAAAACAAGTTCGGAAACAAAAGAGTTGCCTCCGGAAGAAAACAAAACAGAAGAAACAAAAGAATAAGAAAATCAGAAATCCCGGGTCACACAATCCGGGATTAACTTAATTACAGGAGCAGTATTATGAAGATAGCGCCGACTGAAAAACAACTCAAATTTCTTAACTGGGAATTCGGAATATTCTTTCATTTCGGAATAAGGACATTCAATCACGGTCACAGAGACTGGGACGGCATAGACATGCCCGTAGAATCCTTTAACCCGACTTCCTTAGACTGTTCCCAGTGGATAAGGGAAATAAAGAAGGTAGGGGCAAAGTATGCAATCCTCACAACAAAACACCACGACGGATTTGCACTGTGGCCTTCAAAGTATACAAGTTATTCAGTGGCCAATACTCCCTGGAAAGACGGCAAAGGCGATGTCGTAAGAGAGTTCGTTGATGCCTGCAGAAAAGAAGACATTGCAGTCGGCCTGTATTATTCACCCGCCCAGTGGGGAAAGACAGCTGTCACATTTGACAGGGAAGAAGAATATGACGACTATTTCATAAACCAGATATCCGAGCTTTTATCCAACTACGGAAAGATAGATTATCTGTGGTTTGACGGATGCGGTTCCGACGGACACAATTATGACCAGAAGAGGATTATCAAGGTCATAAGAACACTTCAGCCCGATATCCTCATATTCGGTATGTGGGATCCCGATACATACTGGGTAGGCAATGAAGACGGATATGCACCGATGAACAACACCGGTATCCTGACAATCAATGTCCTTGGTGAACAGAAAACCGTGTTCATGCCCTATGAATGCGACTGCAGAATCCGTGGACACTGGTTTTATGATCTGGATCTGTATTCTCTCAAGGCTGTTGATGAACTTGTAGGCATGTATGAGTATTCTGTAGGCAGAGGAGCAAATCTGCTGTTGAATATAGGGCCGGATGAAAGAGGACTGCTTCCTGATGAAGATATACAAAGACTCAACGAAATGATGGATGAAGTTCATAGAAGGTATTCAGATCCTCTTCCGTTTGAAAAAATAAAGAAAGAAGCGGATGACATATATTCAGTTGAGTATTCTTATGACACCTTAAACAAGACATTTGGTGATACGGACTTGATTCCGCTGAGCCGTTACGTCGTGATTGAAGAAGATATATCCAAAGGAGTGTCAAGCAGAAAGTACAAACTCTGGGCACACATTCCGTCCAGACCCGAGCCTTCGGGAAAGAAGATATGTGTTTATAGTGGAGAAACAATTGGAAGAAAAATGATTATTCGTATTCCGCCAATGCGTACCCCGAAATTTACTCTAGAAATACTTGATTGTGAGGGAGAGGTTGTTGTTAAATCAATAAATGTTTATTGATGGTTCAAATCATACCACCTCAACCATACAACAAACGTCGACATTTTGTATCTCAATTACAAGATGCCGACGTTTTGCTATCTGCGGAAACTGAACTTTTTAGTCCGTATAGATGCCACAATGACATCGGAGCGGCTTTTTTTTATGCTGAAAAATGAAAAATGTTGTCGTTGTTGCTCATAAACCGTTGTTTTATAGTCCGTATGCTTCTATAACATTACTATACCCTACTATGAGGTGAACTGAAATGATTACAAAGGACTTGGGGAACAGGATTAAAGAGCTCCGGCAAAAGGCCGGTTTGAGTCAAGATTCGGAGTTGTGCGTGAATCATGATTGTGTTGTTTTAGCAAAATTATAGCTACTAGAATGCGGCCATTGTGTAATGTGATAATAATTCTGCCAGATGAATTCTGATTATGATTTGGTGAAATGTATAATTGAACCACTGGTTCATGGTTGTTTTGTTATACATGTGAGATAATGAGCACAGAGAGAGGACAAAGCAATGAAAAAAACAAGACTAAACAAGAATTATATCGGAGCAGAAATAAGAGGTCCACGTGCCAAATTTGGAAATAAGCAAATAGAACTCTCCCAAAAGGCTAAAATTGATTTGGTTGAATTAAAAAAAATAGAAAATGGATTCAAAATGCCTAATTTGGAAGAGATAGTTAATATTTGCAATTTCTATAAAATAAGCACACAAGAATTCTTAGAGTTCAAGGACGTATGGATTGCAAATTAATATAATTTGTTGTAAAATACGAAAACTATTGTACTTCATTCTGAGAAAACAATCTTTTATATACTCGAAGCAGATGACATATATTCAGTTGAGTATTCTTATGACACCTTAAACAAGACATTTGGTGATACGGACTTGATGCCGCTGAGCCGTTACGTCGTGATTGAAGAAGATATATCCAAAGGAGTGTCAAGCAGAAAGTACAAACTCTGGGCACACATTCCGTCCAGACCCGAGCCTTCGGAAAAGAAGATATGTGTTTATGCCTGCCGGGAACACCCGTGACTTCAGTCGTGGGATGAAAGGTAGCCGTTTTTAAATGTATTAATTTTCTCATTTCTCATGTGAATTTGTTGAACAAAACGGTCACATTTTGTACAATATAAGTGACCAAAAAAACACAGAGAAAGGAGGTAATTACGTAATGTATCATGTTGAAAAAATCAACATTAAACCAAAACATAAGTTGTTTGAATTCTGTGATATTGTAACCAATGTATCAAAGAACATGTACAACGTCGCAAACTTCTATATCAGAAACGCTATGACCGGATTATCTAAAGAGATAAACCAAAGAACAAGCAACGAAACAGAAGTGCTTCGAATAGTTCAAGACGGTATTAATGCACATAATGAGAAAGCATTAAAAAAACAAAACAGCGGAAAGAAAGTTGTGTTGTTTGAAATGCCAACCAAAGAACACTGGTTTCTCAATTATTACATTCTCGATGCCGTGTTCAAGGAATCAGATAATGTTGATTACAGATCTCATCACGCACATATAACACAGAATTCAATCAAAGAATGTGTACAGGCATGGAAATCATATTTTGAACTGAAAAAAATGTTTTTTTCAGATTCGGGTTCATTAACCGGTGGACCCAAAATACCTAACTACATAAAATCCGACCATAAAACTGTAACTCTTAGTAATATTGCATGCAAAATACAGAA
>JAILLB010000027.1 GCA_024693345.1 Clostridiales bacterium | reverse complement strand
GTTCTCTGTTGAGGTGTAGTTCATAACTGTAGCAATCAGATATGCAGCCTCACCATATGTGAGTTCGTAATCCGGGTCAGCTGTCTTTGTCTGTGCCCAGAATACTTCGTCGATGATACCTTTCTGGGCAGCATATTCAATATACGAATATTCCCAGTTATTCTCATCATAAGTTACGAAAGCTTCGTATCCAAGCATACGAACGATAACTGTTGCTGCTTCAGCAAGAGTTATAATTGAATCCGGATAGAAGTTGCCGTTTCCATCGCCTCTGATGTATTTTCTCTGATAAGAGTTAGCGATGGCAGCTCTGTGATGTTCATCTGTTACATCGTTGAAAACGATAAGGTCAGCAAGTACTGACTCATTCCATGCTTCATCATCGAGCTGACGAGTCATGATCTTTGCTACCCAGTAGACAAAGTCATTTCTCGTGATAGGTGTAGCGTCTTTAGTGCCGATAGTATCGATACCACAGTTCTCAATATAAGAAACTGCAGGCATGTACCAAGCATTTGAGCCAGCCGCACCAACTGTTGCAATCATACCAATCATCATAGCGAGTGAAAGTACGAGAGCAAGAATTCTTTTTGTGTTCTTCATGGTTTCCTCCTGAAAAATTTAGGTTTCGTAGGGATAATATCCGTAGGGATAGTTATCCCATGAGATTTTCCTAGCGTGTAAATGATAAATCAAAAATGTCAAGATTACAAGCAACCACCGCGTTTGTAACATAACTGTTACATTTCATTTTTTCTTATAAAACGAAAACCCCGAATTTTTGCAATTCGAGGTCGTCTTCCTTAATTATATATATGGAATTATTTTGCGTATTCGACAGATCTGCTTTCTCTTATTACATTTACTTTAATCTGTCCCGGATATTCGAGTTCTTCTTCAATTCTCTTAGCAATATCCCTTGCTATTACTACCATTTGCTGGTCATTGACATCTTCAGGTTTAACCATAATTCTGACTTCACGTCCGGCCTGAATTGCATAAGATTTCTCAACACCTGCATAACTTGATGAAATTTCTTCAAGTTTTTCAAGTCTCTTAATATAGCTATCGAGGTCTTCTCTTCTTGCACCGGGCCTTGCGGCAGATATAGCATCAGCTGATGCAACAAGTACTGCAACAACCGTTTTGGGTTCAACATCTCCGTGATGTGCTTCAATTGCATGGATAACATCTTTGTTTTCCTTAAATTTCTTAGCAATTTCGACACCAAGCTGTACGTGAGAACCTTCGACTTCCTGTGTGAGAGCCTTGCCTATATCGTGAAGAAGTCCTGCTCTTCTCGCGAGTGTCGGGTTTAAACCGAGTTCGCTGGCCATCATTCCTGCCAAATGAGCAACTTCCACTGAGTGTACGAGAACATTCTGTCCGTAACTTGTTCTGTATTTCAGCCTTCCGAGAAGTTTAATGATTTCAGGATTCAATCCGTTGACTTTTGCGTCAAGAGCAGCCTGTTCTCCTGCCATCTTAAGTTCTGCTTCAACTTCTTTTCTTGCCTTTTCAACTGTTTCTTCAATACGGGAAGGATGAATTCTTCCGTCTGTAATGAGTTTTTCGAGTGATTTTCTTGCTATTTCACGTCTTATAGGGTCAAAACATGATAGTGTGATTGCTTCAGGAGTATCATCGATTATGAGATCGCATCCAGTTAGAGTTTCAATCTTATGGATATTTCTTCCTTCACGCCCTATAATTCTTCCCTTCATTTCGTCGCTTGGGATTGCAACAACAGAAATTGTTGTTTCAGAAACCTGATCTGAAGCCAATCTTTGAATTGCTGTAGTGATGATATCCCTTGCTTTTTCGTCTGACTGATCTTTGAGTTCTTCTTCAATTTGTTTAAGTTTTCCGGCAGCTTCTCTTTTGGCATCTTCTTCGATGGTTGCTACTATTTCAGCTTTTGCCTGTTCAGCTGTGTATCCGGAAATTTCTTCGAGTTTTTTCTCCTCTTGTTCTTTGATTTTCTGAATTTGTTCGGCTATTTGCTCTGTTTCTTTAACTTTCTTTGCAAGTGCCTCTTCTTTTCTTTCGTAGTTCTCTGCTTTCTTTTCGAGTGCTTCTTCTTTGGCAATTGTTCTGTTTTCCAGTTTAATTACTTCAGCTCTGCGCTCTTTGTTTTCTCTTTCTGATTCCTGTTTTGCTTTCAGGATTTCCTCACGGCCCTCAACAATGATTGCCTTTTTCTGAGATTCGCCCTCTGCTTTTGCATTGGCGACGATTCTTTTAGCTTCTTCTTCGGCTGATCCAATTTCTTTTTCTGCTTTTGCTTTTCTTATCTGAATGCCTATGGCGATTCCGGCAATAGCGCCAACCACCAAAGCAGCGATACCGATTAATATTACGTAAACGGTGTCCACACGTCTACCTCCTTATATATATTAAGTACCATGGGCACAAAGCACCCATAATACGCTATTTTAGATTATACTACTGCATAATTGAAGTGTCAACCAAAAACACTATTCCCCGAAAGTATTGATGAATAAAAGGTTATACGATTATGATACGTTTTGTATCATTGTACTTTTCGTCTTTTTTACGATGAAAAATCCGGCAGACAGATCTGCCGGATCGGTTTATGTTATAAATCCAACTATTACTGCAAAGACTGCAAGTATAATTGCTCCTATAAGCATAAATATCATGCTGTTCCCTTTCGGGTTGTACATTGATTTCAGCCTGTCTCTGTGCTGCTCTTCGATGTAAAACTTTGTATTTTCATCAATTTTCAGCCTTCCGCTTTTTGGATCGGCATCTGTTGCATCACAAATGACAAGTTTTTGAAGTGTTACTGACTTAGAATATTTATTGATGGCGCTTACATTTCTTTCCTGTCCGATTTCAGCGAGAGTTTTTGCGCTTTCTTCGGAATCAGCTCCAGCATCAAACAAAGCATTTATGAATTCACCTATAACTTTTTTGTGGTAATAGATGAAAAACCATGATATTACGATGCCAAAAACAAGCATCCATGAGATTGATGTAATTGTCCCACTTCCGTTAAGACCTCTGTTTACATCTATATCCGTTATTACATCAAATAAGTAGCCGTTCATTTTATTATGCTGGTGCCGACATATTTTACAAGCACGTCAGGAACGTTGACAGATCCGTCAGCATTCTGGTTTTGCTCAACAATAGCCGGCAAAATTCTACTTGTTGCAAGTCCGCTTCCGTTCAAAGTGTGGCAATATTCAACCTTTCCGTCTTCGCGTTTAAATCTTATTTGTCCTCGTCTTGCCTGATAATCTCTTGCATTTGATACGGAGCTTACTTCTTTGTATCCATCCATTGACGGAATGTTGATTTCAATATCATAGGTTCTTGCCATAGATGCTGAGCAATCGCCTGCTGCAAGTTTTACAGTTCTAAAGTGCAATCCAAGACCTTTTACAAGCAATTCCGCTTCTGCAACAAGTTCCTCAAATGCAGCATCACTGCCTTCGGGAGTTGTATATTGAACCATTTCAACTTTGTTAAACTGATGTCCTCTAACCATACCGCGTTCATCAGCTCTATAGCTGCCTGCTTCACGTCTGAAACATGGTGTGTAACTGATGTATTTTCTAGGCAGGTCGGACTCTTTCAGGATTTCGTCCCTATGAAGTGAAACGAGAGCAGTCTCTGCTGTCGGAAGCATAAATCTTTCTCTTTCATCCTCTGCTGTCTGCAGCCAGTATACTTCATCTTTGAATTTCGGGAACTGTCCTGCAGTTAAACCACATTCATATCCCAACATGTGCGGAACAAGAACGAGTTCAAAGCCGTTTTTTATATGTGTGTCAATGAAATAGTTGAGCAAAGCCCACTCAAGTCTTGCGCCCATTCCTTTATATATCCAGAAACCATTTCCGGACAGTTTAACGCCGCGTTTGTAGTCAATCATACCAAGATTTGTGCACAAATCTACGTGATTCTTTGGTTCAAAGTCAAATTTTCTGTGTTCACCTACATAATACAAAGGCTGATTGTTTTCTTTTCCACCTCCGACAAGGTCCGGATCAGGAAGATTCGGGAAAGAAAGCATGATTGATGTATACTCAGCTTCAACTTTTGCCAATTCATCTTCATATTCCTTGACTTTTGCAGACAGTTCCTTCATTTCTGCAAACAAAACCTGAACATCTTTTCCTTCTTTTTTATACTGAGGAACTAATTTACTTGTTTTATTCTGTTCAGCCTTCATTGATTCACTCTTTGCAATCAGATCTCTTCTTTGTGCATCAAGCTCAATTACTCTGTAAATATCTTTTTCGGCATCTTTTCCTTTTTTTGCCAGGCCTTCTATAACTTTTTCAGGCGCTTCCTTAATTATTTTAATGTCAATCATAGTCTTAATCCCCCTGGATTCTTATATTCTTTTAATAAATTCTTCACCGCAAATCAGTTTGAGCAATTTTTCAAGGTCTTCATTGTCTGAATAACCGATACTAACTGATTTTTTTCTGCCGGTATTATTAATTTTTACTGTCCTGCCTATTTTTCTCTGAATTGATTCTTCAAGAGCCTTTGTGTAATCAAAATCCTGCGGCTTTTTTTCTTTCTTTGGAGTATTTGCACGTTTTACCAAAGCTTCGGTTTCTTTTACGGAAAGCTGTTTTTCAGCAACTTCTTTGGCAACTTCATCCATTTTACTTGAATCTCTAAGTCCGAGAAGAAGTTTTGCGTGACCTGAACTGATTTTTCCTTGTGACAGCAAGGATAAAGCCACATCCGAAAGATCAAGCAATCTCATGGAATTTGCCACTGAACTTCTTCTTTTTCCTATTTTTTCAGCAATTTCTTCCTGAGTAAGTCCGTATTCATCAGTCAATATCTTATATGCGTTTGCTTCTTCAACAGGATTTAAATCTGTCCTTTGAATGTTTTCAACAATAGCCATTTCAGCAGCTGTCAGTTCATCAACATCCTTGATAATTACTGGAACTTCATTAAGTTCAGCTATTCTTGCAGCTCTCCAGCGCCTTTCACCGGCGATTATTGTGTAACCGTCATCACTTTTCTTGACAATGATTGGTGACATTACACCATATTTCTTTATGGATTCGGCAAGTTCTTCAAGTTCTTCGGGTGAAAAATCTTTTCTAGGCTGGCTTCTGTTAGGTTCAATCTCACCGATTTTCAGTGTTTTAACTCCGTTATCGTCATTCTGATATCCGGAATCCGCCAAAATTGCGTCAAGTCCGCGGCCTAGACCTTTTTTTCTTATATCTGCCATGATTTGCTCCTTTCTATATTCGTTTCATAAGTTCTTTAGCTATAGTGTTATAGTCTTCGGACCCTTTTGCATATTTGTCAAAGTACTGAATAGGCATTCCGTAACTCGGCGCCTCTCCAAGTCTTACATTTCTTGTAACTGTGGTTGAAAACAGCTTGTCTGCGTAGTGTTTTTTGAGTTCATCCAGAACCTGTGCGGAAAGATTTAATCTTCCGTTGAACATCGTGATAATGATTCCGGTAAAGGACAGAGAAGGATTATATAGTTCCTTAACTCGTTTTATGGTCATCAATATCTGCGATAACCCTTCAAGCGCAAAATATTCGCATTGCATCGGAACAACAACGCCGTCACTGGCTGTCAAAGCATTTACAGTAAGCATTCCAAGAGATGGAGGGCAGTCAATTACTATGTAATCAAACCTGTCTTCAATCGTCTTTATTGCGTTTTTCAGAGCAAATTCGCGCTTTTCGACATCAACAAGTTCAATTTCAGCTGCTGCAAGAGGCATATTGGATGGCAAAACCCAAAGATTTTTGAATTCTGTCTGGACAATTGCCTGATCAGCCGATGCATTTCCTATGACAATGTCATAAGTTGTATATTTGGCCTTGGATTTTTTAATTCCGACAGCACTTGTGGCGTTTCCTTGAGGGTCGAAATCCAAAAGAAGTGTCTTTTTGCCGCTGATTCCCATAGCCGAAGCTATATTAACAGCAGAAGTTGTTTTTCCGACTCCGCCTTTCTGATTTGCAAATGATATGATTTTTGCCATATTGAGCTCCTTAATATGATGGTGAAATTATACACCTTACATATATGCATGTCAACAAAACAGAAAAAATGTTCCACGTGGAACAATTTGGAAATATCCTTGTCATTGCTGAATTTTTACGCATTTTTTTATTGCATCAAATTACAACATTTCAACTTTTTACTTAAAATGTTCCACGTGAAACATTTTGAATATCCGGTAAGACAAAAGGGAAGTGTCAGCAATCATTTTGCACTCACTATTATATGTCGCATTCTGTTGTTTTTTGAAATTGTTCCACGTGGAACAATTTCCGATAATCAAGGCAGGGCCTATGTTTTAGGCCATTTTTTATCTGCACGGATGTGTCATTTTTGTAAAATGTTCCACGCGGAACATTAAAAAAGAGCAAACGGATTTGTTTGCTCTATATAATTGGTTTTTTAAGAATACTTGAGTATTGCCTTGGATACTCCTTTGGTGTATGACTTGCTTTTTTAAACAGAAATATGTATCTCTCACTTAATAACTCGTTTCCGTCTGAAATTTCAACAAGATTAAAGTCATCAGTCTTAACAATATCACATCCTAGGGTTTTATATGCTTTTTCTGCCTCAATGAGTTCATTAATTCCGTTTTTGCCTTTAAGGGAAGCAAATATTCCTCCAACCTTAACCAGAGGAATACATAATTCACACAACACAGGCATAGACGCAACAGCACGCGCACAGACAAAATCAAAAGTCTCTCTCTGTTTGCCTTTTCCCATCTCTTCAGCCCTTGTACTTAATGCACAAAGATTGTTCAGGCCAAGTTTTTCCTTTAATTCGCTCACAAAGCGGATCTTTTTGTCTGTGGAATCAATCGCGGTCACTTTTACATCTTTTCTTGCAATTGCAATCGCCAATGCCAGTATTCCGCCTCCTGTTCCGACATCGAGAACACTTGAGTTTACTGGTATATGATTGACAACTTTAAGAGAATCCGCCCAGTGTTTGGAAATAAACTCCTTTTCATCTGTTATGGCAGTCAAATTCAGATGTTTGTTCTTTTCGGTTATTTCAACCTGAGCTTTGTGAAGTTTTTCTATGATTTCATCCGTACAATAGTCCGAAAGACCATTTGAGCAGAGAATATCTTTGTACATTGAAACATATTCGCTCATATAATTAGCCTTTCTTTGCATCAAGATATATGAGCAACACTTCAATGTCTGCCGGGCTGACACCGGAAATTCTGGAAGCTTCACCAATTGTAAATGGTCTCTGCTTATCCAGTTTCTGAGCAGCTTCAGTACTTAGGCCTCGTATCTTCAAATAATCTGTGCCAGAAGGAATCTTCTTCTTTTCAAGTTTTTCGAATCTTGCAGCTTCAGCAAACTGTTTCTTTATATATCCATCATATTTAATTCTTGTGACAACCCCAAATATTACATCATCAGGGAGATTGGGTCTGCCTTTATCCACAGGAGCCAGCATCTCATATGTCACATCGGGTCTGCGGATAACATCAGCCAGTCTGACACCTGTTGAAATCGGAGATTCGCCTATCGATTCGAGAATTGAATTGAGTTCGCTGTTCGGTGAAATTACGGTTGAATTGCACCTTTCTATCTCTTCTTCAATCATTTTAATCTTATTTTGATACATTTTGTATCTTTTTTCGGGCAGAAGTCCAATTTTGTATCCGATTTCACTCAATCTCTCATCGGCATTGTCCTGTCTCAAAAGCAGTCTGAACTCGGTTCTGGATGTCATCATCCTATATGGTTCACCTGTACCTTTTGTTACCAGATCATCTATGAGTGTTCCTATGTACGAACTGTTTCTCGTCAGAGTTATTTGTTCTTTTCCCAAAACCTTGAGTGCAGCATTTATTCCGGCAATAAGTCCCTGAGCCGCAGCTTCCTCATATCCTGATGTTCCGTTAAATTGACCGGCGCCATAAAGACCGGAAATGTCTTTGAATTCCAGTGTAGGAAACAGTTGTCTGGAGTCAATGCAGTCATATTCTATTGCATAAGCACTTCTCATTGTCTCAGCATGTTCAAATCCTTCCATGGATCTGAGCATCTGAAGCTGTACATCAGCGGGCATGGAAGAAGAAAATCCCTGAAGATACATTTCATTCATTCCTTCGCCCGTCGGTTCAAGGAACAGCTGATGTCTTGTCTTATCTTTAAATCTTACAACCTTGTCTTCAATGCTCGGACAATATCTCGGTCCGATTCCCTTGATGTCACCTGAATAAAGAGGTGAGCGGTGAAGATTGTCCCGGATAATCTGGTGGGTCTTTTCGTTTGTATATGCGATATAGCAGGGAAGCTTCGGACGTTTCTGAAGTTCGTCTACGTCTGTATCCTTGCTATATGGTTCAAGTTTTTCATTTCCTTCCTGAATTTCAAGTTTTGAGTAGTCAACACTTCTTGAGTCAATTCTAGGAGGAGTTCCGGTTTTGAATCTGTAAAACTCTATTCCGAGTTTTTTGAGTGATTCAGTTAGACCAACTGCCGCATGAAGCCCGTCAGGGCCGGATGAATATCTTACTTCGCCAATTATTACTCTGGAATCCAGATATGTACCTGTGCATACAACTATGGCTTTAACATCCCAGACTCCGCCAAGTCTTGTAACAACACTGCATACACTGACTTTTCCGTCAGTTTCTTTTGTTCTCACTTCGACTATTTCAGCCTGGATTAATCTCAAATTATCCGTGTGTTCACACGTTTTTTTCATTACTTCCTGGTATTTTCTTCTGTCAGCCTGAATTCTCTTTGACTGAACAGCAGGACCTTTGCTGGAATTCAATGTTCTGTCCTGCAGCATTACTTTGTCTGCGGCTCTTCCCATTTCTCCGCCAAGTGCATCCACTTCGTATACCAATTGTCCTTTTCCCGTTCCGCCTATGGATGGGTTACAAGGCATGTTTGCAACGGCATCATTTGATATTGTAAACAAAACCGTTGAACAGCCTAGTCTTGCTGAAGCAAGGGCCGCTTCAACTCCGGCGTGGCCTGCTCCTATAACGGCAACGTCGGCCTGACCTGCTATATATTCCATTACTATAACCGACACATATGTGCCGTTCCTTTCCTAATTATTTGTGATAGTTACCGCCGGAGAGTATGTTTCCGGCTCTGTATATCTGTTCCAAAAGCAGGATTTTTGCCATCCTGTGCGTAAATGTCATTTTGGATAAAGACAGCTTAACGTCACACTTTTCTTTGACGTTTTCAGCCATTCCGAATGGACCTCCAATTATAAAGCAAATCCTGGAGTGACCAAGTCCGGCTGCTTTTTCAAAAAACTCCGAGAATTCAACGGAAGAATACTGCTTTCCTTCTATGCAAAGAGCTATGTTATAAGATTTCTTAGGCAGAGCCTGAAAAATTCTTTCTCCTTCCTCATTCAGAGCTTTGGATATTTCATTTTGTGTGGGATTGTCCGGCAACTTTGTTTCTTTCAGTTCTGTCATAGTTACCTTGAAATATGCACCAAGTCTTTTCAGATATTCCTGCTGCGCTTCAAGAAGATAACTCTCCTTAGTGTTGCCGACATATATTATATCAACATTCAATTCACAATATCTCCACTGTTTCGTTTTTGTCAGCAGCCAGAACAATGATGTCTTCATTGTTTACGGTGCTTTTTACTGTTTTAATTGCCAGATTAGGCATATTGTTTTCTTCAGATAGATGAAAGAGAAGTATTCTCTTTGTTCCGTTTTGCGAAAGAAAAGCAGCAAACTCAGCAGCATCGTCATTTGACAGATGGCCGTGTTTACCGGAAATTCTTCTCTTTAATTCAGCAGGGTAGGAACCAGTTTTGAGCATGGAAACATCGTGGTTGGATTCGAGAATAACGGCATCGCAACCACACATTTTATTTTTCATTCCTTTTGTTACGCAACCCGTATCGGTTGCAATTCCAAGTGTTTCTGATGTTGTCAAGTCTTTTACTACATACCCGACAGCACATTCGCTGTCATG
>JAILLB010000026.1 GCA_024693345.1 Clostridiales bacterium | reverse complement strand
GTTCTCTGTTGAGGTGTAGTTCATAACTGTAGCAATCAGATATGCAGCCTCACCATATGTGAGTTCGTAATCCGGGTCAGCTGTCTTTGTCTGTGCCCAGAATACTTCGTCGATGATACCTTTCTGGGCAGCATATTCAATGTATGAATATTCCCAGTTATTCTCATCATAAGTTAGTTTATGCAAAATTGTCCATAAACGCTCAGAATAAACTTAATAATTATGTATTATCCAAAAAATGTTATGCATAAAAAAATTGATTCATATACCTTTCAGTAACTAAAGTTGTGTTGTTTTTGAGACACATGAAAAACCGGGATTGCCTGATATACAAGGATAATCAGGCAATCCCGGTTTTTGTTTTAATATACTGTTCCTATAACTTTCCTATATCGATTACGGTATTTTTTGTATCTCAGTTTTGAGCCACTCTATGCTTCGTCTTGTATAGATTCTTTCAGTGAGATCCGAAATGTTGTGACCGACTATGTATTTAATGGCATATTCGTTCATGTCATATTTTTTGGCACTGGTTACAAAGTGAACCCTGCCATCATGGGGTTTATGATTAATATTGAACTTGAAGCCCTGCATAATTATTATGAAGTGCTCTCTGTAAAGGTCATAAGACATATGCTTTCCTTTATTTGTGAAAAGGTATGTCTTGTTTGGATCGTAATAGTGCTCCAAAATTTCGAGTATTTTGTTGTGGATAGGAACAATTCGATTCTTTCCGGCTCTTGTTTTGATACCTCCGATCATTATTCCTGTTTTGAAATCAATGTTTTCTGTCTTGAGCTCACAAATTTCTGTCGGGCGCCACCCGCTGTAGCACTGAACTAGAATCATATCTATCGTCTGATTCTTTAGCATGTACTGCCAGAGAATGCTCATTTCAATATCTGAAAAAGGTATGTGAGTCCTTTTATTTTCGTTAATCTGTCTTTTTATGTTTTTATTCAAAACAAATGATCTTGCGGGGTTTTTGTCTATAATGTCATCTTCAATGGCAAAATCGAAAAGCTGGTTGTAAAGTTGTTTCATTACCGGTTTTATTGACAGAGGAGCTTTGCAGCTCTCTATATATGACCTTAATGTTTTAATCTTCAGTCCAACAACAGGAGAAGAATACAATCCACATGAATAATTCCATGCGGATAAAATCCTGTGTCTCATGCTCGTGGATATATCTGTCTGACGTTCATACCAGTTTTTGAACAGTTCTTCAAATGTCAGATATGAATTCACATATCCTTCAGGATTCTTGTTGTATTCAACAAGTGCTGCAAACGCATCATAATAAGTTTTGAAATATGATACGGGTTTAAGTGGAACGGAATGAGATTTGCATGATGCAATAGGTTTAACCGAAACCATAACCCTGTATGGTTTTTGAAGATTTTTGTTCTTTAACTTACTTATCTGACCGAAACCACTGGGAAGCTTCGGATGTTTTACGTTTTCCACTGTGTTTATGGGTTTGTTTTTTACAGGATACCCACAGTGTGGACAAAACATTGCCAAATCGCTTATATTAAGCGAACATTCAGGACAGAGAACTATCATAAGTGGTTTGAAAAATATGTCTTTCTGTTTAAGACATATGTAAGTATTGTTTTCAACTCGTCTTTAATCCAGACGCGCTCAGTTTTTGTATGGTCAAGAACGAATTTGAATTTTTCTGCGACATGAATACTGGGTTTGTTTTCAAACATTATCCTTGCTGAGACAGAATCAAGATTCAAAATGCAGAAAGCGAAATTCAACACTTCTCTCAAGGCTTCTGTAGCATAACCGTTTTTCCAGTACAAATCGCTTAATACATAGCCGACATCTGCTCTGTTTTCTTCATAATAAATTGTGGTAAAGCCGCAGGTGCCAATCATTTTATTGGAGTCTTTTAAAGCAATTGCCCAGTCGAAAAATCTTTTCTTTGAGTACTCCTTTTTTATTGTGGACAAATAGTTTTTTGTGTACTCGATACTGCTGTGTGGTCTCCACATCAGGTATTCTGACACAAGAGGTCTAGAAGCATATTCATAAACATTTTCAAGATCCGAAGAAACGATTTTTCTAAGCCTTAAACGTTCTGTTTCTATTACAGGTATATTTTTGAAAATGTCAAATTGCTTAAATGTCATCTCATTTTACCTGCTTTCCTCTAAGATATGTTAATTATATCATAGAAACGATGATTGTTTGTCGAAAAATGCTATATTTTTTAAAAATGTGTTCAATATTTGTTAATAATTTCATTGTATCATATACGCAGAACCTAGAAAAAAAGTGGAGGGTTATATGTTTTACGACGATGATGACAAGCTCAATAAACAGGAAAACGAACAGCCTGATCAGGACTTGAAAGACAAAGACGATAATTCAGAAAACAATACTGATAAACAGGAAGAAGAGACAAATTCATACGAAGATAAGCAATCTTCAGAAGATGATGTTGATGAATACAATAATCTGGAAAACAGATACGACGGATGGCAGAGCACTGAACAGTACTACGAAGAACAGAGACGCGAACGCGGTGAATACGATGAAAATGAAAACAAAAAGAAGGATTCATCTGTTTCAAAGAAAACAATTGGTTGGCTCGTAGCACTTTGTATTATGGTATCTCTGATTGCAGGAATCGGCGCGAGTGCAATTCTAAACTCTCTCGGTAACAAAAATGACACAACAATAGTTCCTCCTGTTATTGAAACCACATCCAATGCAACTGAAACAAATAATGAAACGGTTGAAAAAACAACTTCAGAAGTTACCACAGGTGCAACACTAGTGGATATAACAACCACAACAACAGTAGGCGACGCACTTACGCCGGCTCAGATTTTCAAAAAGGTATCAAGTTCTGTAGTATGCATTACAACAAAAACTTCAAGCGGAGCTAGCGGAGGCAGCGGTGTTGTTGCTACAAAAGACGGATACATTATTACCAATTACCATGTTGCAAATGAAGCTTGCACAAGTATTTCAGTCATGTTCTATGATGGCTCAACATATTCAGCAACATTTGTTCTCGGTGATGAAGTTGCAGATGTGGCCCTTGTAAAGATAGAAAAAGAAGATTGTACTCCGGTTGAAATTGCTGATTCGACAAATGTTGAAATGGGAGATTCAGTTGTCGTTATAGGAAACGCACTTGGCAACGGATTATCCATAACATCTGGAATAGTCAGCAATATTAATGGAACATTCACTCTTAACGATATAGCTACACCGGTTATTCAGGTTGATGCAGCTATAAACCAGGGCAACTCGGGTGGCGGTCTGTTCAACAGCAATGGTCAGCTTATAGGGATTGTCAATGCAAAGACCGGAGGAACACTGGTTGACGGAGTAGGTTACGCCATTCCAACATCAAATGTACTTAAAGCTATTCAGGATTTGCAGACATACGGATATGTCACAGGAAGAGCAAAACTCGGATTGGTATCATCTAGAGGCAATTCTTCTTCAACAGAATACTATCTCTACACATATTACGGATTGTATCAAGTTTCAGAAATAACCGAAGGTGGATCATGTTACGGAACAGATATGAAAGTTGGAGATATTCTGTACAAGATTGATGGTCAGCAGGTTTCCGCGTCCAATTTAAAAGCTATTCTTGCAAAGTATTCCGTAGGTGATACCGTAACTATTACAGTATTAAGACCGACAGCAGATATATCAAACTACAAAACAGAATTCGGGTTCAGAGTATCTTATGACTACACAAGTTACTTGAATGATTGTCAGCAAATTGACATTTCAGTAACATTTGTCGAGTTTAACTAATAATTTTGAAAAAAACAGTAAAAAAGGCTACCGCAGGGTGGTCTTTTTTGTTGACTTTTTTCGACAAAATTGTAAAATAAAAACTGTACAAGTGTACAATTATTTGATACGGAGATACATATGGACATTTTGGAAGCTGTAAAAAACCGGCATTCAGTCAGAAGGTATATGAATATATCCATTAAAGAAAAAAATGTCGAACTGCTGCAGGAAAGAATTAATATAATTAACAATAAAACGGGACTGAAAATTAAACTTGTGTTGAACGAACCAGAAGGATTTTCAGGCATCCTTGCTCATTATGGGAACTTTTCCGGAGTAAATAATTTCTTTGTATTATCGGGGCCGGAAGGAAAAGACAAAGAAGTCGGATATTACGGGGAAGAACTGGTTATTTTGTCCCAGCAGCTTGGACTCAACACATGCTGGGTTGCGCTCACTTACAACAGGAAATTTGTAAAGAAATATGTCGATGAAGAGGATAAACTGTATGTTGTAATTTCTGTCGGAGTGGGAACAACTCAGGGTACAACTCACAAATCAAAACCCCTGGAAGAGATATCCAATATTTCTGATGATTGTCCAGATTGGTTCAAATCGGGAGTTGAATGTGCAAGTCTCGCCCCGACAGCAATCAATCAGCAAAAGTTCTATTTTGAATTCAAAGATAACGGAGTTGTTTCCAGAGCGGAGCGCGGTCCATTGACTGAACTGGATCTTGGAATAGCGGAATATCACTTCGATGTAGGTTCAGGAAAACAGATATTTGCAGAGAGGCTTAACAATGGTAGGAAAGTATAAAGTCATAACATTATGCGGAAGTACAAGGTTTAAAGATCAGTTTATAGAGGCACAGAAAGACCTGACATTAAAAGGTAATATCGTAATAACGGTGGGGCTTTTCGGTCATTCCGGAGACAGCGAAGCATTAAACGATGAAGTTAAAGCAATGCTTGATGATATCCATAAAAGAAAGATTGACATGAGTGATGAGATATTTGTAATCAATGTCGGTGGATACATTGGAAACAGTACAAAATCTGAAATTGAATATGCAAAGGTGCACGGAAAAACTGTTAGATATTTGGAAGAAACAGAGTGACAAACACGGCAATCATTGACAAAAAATGATTGCCGTAATTGATTTTTATTTTTGTTTTGAGTATTATATTATTCAGATAGATTCCTGGGAGGAAAAAGTCATGAAAATAGTCACCATTAGCAGAGAATTCGGAAGCGGCGGGAGAGAACTCGGAAAACGCCTTGCAGAAGAACTCAACTGTGATTATTACGACAAAGAAATAATTTCGGAAATTGCCGAAAGATGTAAGGTTAACGAAGAATATGCCGAATACCTGTTGTCACATAATTTCCCTTCTAGTGACAATATAACATTGCGAAATTCTTTCCACATTCCGGCAACTCTTCAGATGACACACATTCAGGTTCTTTGTGAACAATCAAATGTCATAAAAGAGATAGCAAAGACTGGAAGAGATTGCGTAATTGTCGGAAGAAATGCTGATTTGCTCCTCGAGGATTACTGTCCGTATAACATATTCGTATGCGCTGACACAGAAACAAAACTTCAACGCTGCAGAGAATATGCCAAAGACGGCGAAGTTCTTTCGGATAAAGAAATTTTAAAGAAAATGAAACGCATCGACAAAAACAGAAAAAAGACGAGAGCCATAATATCCGATTTGCCATGGGGAGATAAACAGACATACAACCTCATTGTCAATATTACCGGATGGAAGATTAAAGACCTTGTTCCTCTTGTTGCGGGTTTTGTAAACAAGTGGTTCGAGGAAGAATAGAAAATACGCGGACTTGACAAAATCGAGTCCGTTTTTCTTTGCCTTGATATATTCTAAATCTACGTATATAATATACTCATCCGGAAAAAAGAGGATACAAAATGTTACATATTTTAAAAAAGCACAAGTTTCTGTTTTCAGAACTTGTTAAAAGGGATTTCAAAAAGAAATATAAAGGCACAATAATGGGAGTGGGCTGGAGTGTTTTGTCTCCGCTTCTGACTCTTCTGATTATGCGCCTTGTTTTTACGCACTTTTTTGGTTCTAGTATCCCCCATTACACAATTTACCTGTTCTGCGGAAACATTATTTTCTCATATTTCAAAGATTCCACAACACAGGGACTGGAAGCTCTTTCTGCAAATTCTCAGATTTTTACAAGGTGTAATGTTCCGAAATATCTGTTTTTGCTTTCCAAGAATGTTGAATCATTAATCAATTTCGGGATAACTGTAATTGTTCTTTTAATTTTCTGTATCATTGACCAGATTACATTCACATGGATGTTTGTTTTGCTGATATACCCGATAATAACCGTATTTTTGTTCAATATAGGATTGGGGTTTATCCTTTCTGCAATGAGAATATTCTATAAAGACATCAGCTATCTCTGGAGAGTGTTTACTCTTCTCGTAATGTATGTTTCAGCAATATTCTACAGTACAAAAACATATCCTGAAACAATTCAGAAACTATTCTATCTCAATCCGGTTTATGTCTATATATCTTACTTCAGAAGTATTATCATTGACGGGGTCATTCCTTCTGTTTGGATACATCTGCTCATGCTGTTTTATGCTGCTGTGGTAGTTGCAATCGGACTTCTTATATACAAAAAATTCAACCACAAATTCCTTTATTACGTATGAGGCCAGAATATGAGTGTACTTGAATTAGAAGATGTATCGGTCAAATATATAGTAGGTGACATCAAAAATGTTGGTCTTAAAGAGACCATACTGAAAAAAATAAGCGGAAAATATCACAAAAAAGAATTCTGGGCAGACAGACACATAACCTTTTCACTGGAAAAAGGCGACTTTTTGGGTATAATCGGTACAAATGGTGCCGGAAAGACAACGCTGCTGAAGGCAATTTCACATATAATGGTTCCAAATGAGGGAATTGTAAGATTAAACGGTACAGTTTCTTCACTAATTGAACTTGCAAGCGGTTTTGATTCAGATCTGACGGTTAAAGAAAACATATATCTAAGAGGAGCAATACTTGGTTATACAAAAGAACAGCTCACATCATCCTATAAGGACATACTTGAGTTTTCTGAACTTGCTGAATTTGAGGACAGGCCGTTTAAACAGCTGTCATCTGGAATGAAGTCAAGACTCGCTTTTGCCGTTGCTTCATATGTAAATCCTGATTTGCTAATTCTTGACGAAGTTCTTTCTGTTGGCGATGGCGCTTTCAGAAAAAAGAGCGAAGCAAAAATGAAAGAGATTATTAATGGTGGGGCTACTACAATTCTTGTTTCACATCTTTTGGAACAGATAAGAGAAATGTCTAATAAAGTGCTTTGGCTCAACAAAGGAGAGCAGATAACTTTCGGAACAAACGTTGAAGAAATATGTGACGCATATTCAATGTTCCTGAAAAACAAGGTAATTCCAAAAAACGAAGAGGAAATAAAACTGTTTGCACAACAGTATAGAGAACAACAAAATGGCTAAGAAAAAGAAAAAAACTAACAGAATAGTTATTAAAGACAGTGCACTTGTGGTGCCGATATTGATTTCGCTTGCATTTTTCCTGATTGTACATATGTCTGCAGGAACAGGATTAAAAGGCGTCTCGATGTTCATATCCATTGTTGCGCTCCTCTTTGTTGCGGTCAGATTCAAAGCATTCGCATCAAGAATCAGATTCCCATTTGTGGTAATGTTTCTGTATTTCCTTTTGTGCGGAATATCTACTTTTTACGCAGTATCCGGAAAGTTTGCAATGCAGGAATTCTACAAAATTCTGATTGCGTTTGATTTTATCCTAATCTATACAAGCATCGTTCCCGAAGGAAAAGAAGCAGGAGGAAGATGGATGTCCATATTCATAGAGGGATATTCTTTCTTCCTGTCAATCGTCAGTATAGACCTTATTTCCACCAGATGGATAAGTACTCCATTTACTGCATTTTTCTCGCTTTTCACAACATCATATAATTCTCTGAAAGGTATAGAGGCGGGTGTTCGTATCACATCCATAAACAATACTCCAAACGTTTTTGCTGCTATAGTCTGCATAGGCATTTTCATGACACTCGGACTTGTTAAGAACGCACAGACAAAAAAAGAAAGAAACGTTCACATAGCTGCATTGTTTGTTCAGACAATGGGATTTGTGCTCTCATTCAGTATGGGTGCGACAGCCGCATTTGTTGCTGCTTTCATTGTTTATCTGTTTATAGAAAACAAAGAAAAAAAGATATCTCAGATATACCTGATGATTCTTGTTGTTTCAGTGTGTGTGGGCTTTGCCATGATTATTTCCCAGACTTCCTTTACTGCGTGGAATGGATTTGATATAGTGCCTACACTGCTTACAATAATCGGTGCTGCAATAGTATGCGTAATAGATTACTTCTTTGGAGAAAAGATATCCGATTTCTTCTCCGGAAAAAAGAAAGTTACAATTATAGGTCTTTCTTCTCTTGCTGCACTTGTATTTGTGTTTATCATACTGGCTGTCAGCATTACAGGCCCTGCGATTGTAAGCTCAACTCCGGCACTCAGAAGAGCATTGTATCCGGATCCGGGTGAATATACAATCGAATACGAATCGGAAAAACCGATTACGATTAAAATAATGAGCCAGAACAAAGAAGAAACCATTATGCATACTGAAACAATTCTGTATTCAGGTAATGCAGATGGAGCTAAGTTCACTGTTCCAGATGATACTCTTGTTGTATATTTTGAAATCAGGGCAAAAGAAACGTCAAAAGTGAGCAGAGTCTCATATGTTTCCACAGATGGCAAAAAGACTGATCTTCCACTGAAATACTATTTGCTACCTTCATTTATTTCAAACCGTATTCAAGGTATATGGGCAAATGAAAACGTAATTCAGAGAACTGTATTCTGGGAAGATGGACTCAAGTTGTTTGCGAGAAGTCCAATATTCGGAAGAGGTCTCGGAGGATTCCAGAACGGAATAATAGGCGCCCAGACATTCTTCTACGAAACAAAATATGCACACAATCACTATGTTGAGTCACTGACTGACACTGGAATCATAGGATTTATCCTGTTTGTCGGATCACTTGTTGTATCTTTCATTGCTGTGATGAGAGAACTAAGAAAGAAAGAAGAAGGACACAGTCTTGCTCCGATTCTTTGTGTTGCTCTTATATTCATGACACTCCATGCCGCATTTGAAGTAAATTTCAGTTATTACTCGTTTATTCCTATAGGATGGCTTGTAATTAACATGATAAGCACTTGCTGCGGAGATTCATTCCCGCTTGATTTCAAAAAAATATCTAAAAACATAACAGCAGTTGCGTGCATTCTTTTCGTTGTCCTGTTCACTGTGCTTTTGGGAATGAATATCAGAGCAGACAACATAACGAAAAAAGAAAAAACGACTACAGGTCTGCAGAAAGCTGCTGCCATAGATCCATTTGAATGGGCAGACCATATGACATCATATGTTCATACGGTAACATCAGCAAAAGTCAGCGATGAAATAAACAATCAGGCAATGGAATATGCAGAGCGCCTTGAAAAGGTTGATTCAAATACTATCCCACTCATTCTCGCAAGATTCTACTTCAGTAGAAATATGGTTGATAAGGGCTTTGACATGATATACAAATATGTCATGTATAGTGCTTCGTACGCAAAGAAGTGGGATGAGTCATTTGAAGCCATAGATAAGTACTATAAAGAAACAACAGATGAAGCAGAAAAGACTAAATATGTTGAAAAAACAATCTGGATTGCCAATACCATGGCTGACTGGAATAACAATAACATGGGAAACATTGAAGTTTCGGGAACATCCAAGACAATAATAACCAATATGTTCCATTCTTATGCTGACTCATTGTTGAAACAGTCAGATGAAAAAGGATTCGAAGTTCTTATGCAGTATGTCAAATGTCTCAGAAGTTCTTCTGCCATGAATGCTGTCAACGAACTGATTGAAAAATACAAAGATAATTTCGGGGAAGATTTATCCGAATCAAAACTGAGTGAAATCAAGGCCCAATACGAAACATACAAAAATTAGGAACAATATGATTAAGAAAAACCAAATCTTTTTAAACGTCGTGAATATTATCACGGACATAATGATTGTCTTTGCATGCGTTCCGCTCTCATTCTTCACAAGATTCATTGTGATGACAGATGGTGTCGCATCGATGACATTTGCCGAATATATGATCATGGGTGCCATTGCAACTATTGTTCTGGCTTTTACATATGGTCTGTTCGGCCTTTACGGCGTACACAGAAGAATAAGGATGGTAAGTCAGATCTGGTGGATTGTTTTGTCTGCCGGTATAAACATCATCCTGGTTTTCGGAATTTTGTTTTTAACTCATGATGTAATTTACTCAAGAATCGCAATAGCACTTTTCTACATATACTCAACCCTCCTCATATCCTTGAAAAAAGTTGTTTTGAGACTTCTTTTGAAGTCATTCAGAAAAAAAGGATACAATCAAAAGCACGTCATTGTTCTCGGAAAAGGAGAAGGTGCGTTAAAATTCATTAAGGAAATTGGGTCAGACAGGGAACTTGGATATATAATCGAAGGATATATTGCGGATTCTTGTGACGAAAAGATGGGTGAAACCAAATATCTCGGAAAATATGACAGCCTTAAAGAGTTAATAGAAAAGAAGAGGCCGGACGAAGTCATAATGGCTGCGGACGAAGAAAACTCTTCTCTTGTATCTTTTATTGTTGAACAGTGTGACAGTACAGGAGTTAAGCTGATAGTAATTCCGCAAATGTTTAATCTGTTTTCACAAAGTTCAAAAATAGATGACTGGAATGGTCTTCCTTTGATTAATGTAAGAGCTATACCACTGGATAATCTGGGTAATGCCCTGATAAAGCGACTTTCAGATATATTGTTTTCTATAATTTTAATTGTTTTAACTTCTCCTTTGATGCTTATATGTGCAATCGGAGTGAAACTCTCATCAAAAGGACCTGTTCTTTTCAAACAGCAGAGAGTGGGAAAAAACAAAAAACTGTTTAACATGTATAAATTCCGTTCTATGGTGGTGAATAACGAGTCAGATACCGCATGGAGCAGTAAAACAGACAGCAGAAGAACAAAGTTCGGTTCATTTATGAGAAAGACATCTCTTGACGAACTTCCCCAGTTTTTCAATGTCTTGAAGGGAGACATGAGTATAGTCGGGCCAAGACCTGAAATACCGTATTATGTAGATCAGTTCAAAGAAGAAATACCTCTGTATATGGTAAGACATCAAATCAGACCGGGTATTACCGGATGGGCGCAGGTTAAAGGTCTCAGAGGTGACACACCGATTAAAGACAGAATTGAACATGACATATATTATGCCGAACACTGGAGCATCTTATTTGATGTAAAAATCATCTTTATGACCATTTTCGGTGGAAAATTTATAAACAAAGAAGAGTAGTATGCCAAAGAGAATACTTGTAACTGCATCATCTTTCGGCCATATATGTTCCTTTCACATTCCTTATCTAAAGGCATTGAAAGACGAAGGATTTGAAGTGGATGTTGCGTGCGGCGGAGAGATGAGGAATATACCTTATGCAGATAAACTGTATCAGGTGACTTTTGAAAAGAAGATATCTTCCCCGAAGAACTTCAATGCTGAATCAGCTCTTGAAAAGATAATAAAAGAAAACTCATATGACCTCATAATCACTCACACGACTCTTGCAGCTTTCTTCACAAGAGTTGCTCTGGGTGGAATCAATCCCAGACCTAAAGTCGTGGATGTCATGCATGGTTATCTTTTCGATGATGAGACAAATGCATTGAAAAAATCCGTTTATGTATCTGCGGAAAAATCCATGGCCAAAAGAACGGATCTGCTGCTAACAATGAACAGCTGGGATTTTAATTTCGCCATAAACAACAATCTTGCAAACAAAGTCGGGTTCATTAACGGAATGGGATTGGATTTGGACAAGATTGATGCGACGGACAATTCCAAGAGAAGTGAAATCAGAGAAGAACTGAATATTTCGGACGATGCATTTTTATTTGTTTATGCAGCTGAATTTTCAGACAGGAAGAATCAGTCTACCCTCATAAAAGCGATGCAGTATACAGATAAAAACATATATCTTGTACTGCCGGGAAGAGGAGACAGAATAGGCGATTGCAAAGATCTGGCGACAAATTTGAATCTGAGAAACAGAATCAAGTTTCCGGGTCAGATTGAAGATATGTACAATCTCTACAGGGCATGCGATGCCGCAGTATCCTCAAGCAGAAGCGAAGGACTTCCGTTCAATATCATGGAAGCATTCAGATTTAATCTTCCGGTTGTTGCGAGCAGGGTAAAAGGGAACACGGATCTTGTTGAGGACGGAGTTACAGGTCTTTTGTGCAAGTACAATGACCATAAAGAATTTGCACATAGAATGAATGAAATATATTTTGAAGACAGCCTTGCAAAAACTGTTTCTTCAAATGCATTTACTCTAGTGGAAAAATATGACATAAAAAAAGTACTGCCCGAAGTGATGGGACAGTATCTTTCAGTGATGTAGGAGATACACATGATCGGACTGAGTCAAATTAGAAAAGCGAAAAAATACAATCAGCAGAAAGTTGCAATGGATTTGAATATTTCCAGAGCATCACTTTCCCATTATGAAAGGGGAATAAGGGAACCATCCCTCGAACTCCTTGTCAGAATGAGCGAGTATTTTGGTGTGTCAATATATTACCTTATTACCGGAAGAGAAAGAGTTCCGGGAGAAAACAAAGACTTTACACTGCCACAAATAAAAAAGAAATAAAACAAAAAATGTGCCGGAGAATTTGATTTCTCCGGCATTAATAATATTGGTCGTTAAGCCTTTACTTCGTTTGCTATTGTGTAAAGCATCTGCATTGTGCTCTTCACGTAATCGCTTCTTTCCTGAATCCATTTCATTTCTTCAGGTTTGAATGCTGCAAGTTCTTCAGGTGTACATTTGCCCTTGAAGTATCTGTCGACTTTAAGAGCTCTTTCTATACCTACAGTTGTAATCTTGCCATCAAGTTCACAAACTACAACATTTGATTGACCCTTGAGAAGCTGGTCAACTGCTTCAACACCCATTCTTGTTGCCATTACTCTGTCTCTGAGTGTTGGCGTTCCGCCGCGCTGAACATGTGCGAGTCTGCAGAACTTTGTTTCAACACCTGTCTGTTCCTGAATTCTCTGTGCAAGAGGCTCAGCAAAGCCCTTGAGGCCTTCAGATACAATTACGATAAAAGATCTCTTTCCGGCGAGTCTTGCTCTCTTGATGTCTTCCATTGCCTTGGCTTCATCAAACGGAAGCTCCTTGATTGCTGTTGCAATTGCACCGGTTGCTATTCCTGCATAAACTGCAATGTTGCCTGACCAGTGTCCCATAACTTCAACAACATCACATCTTGCATGTGATTCACAAGTGTCACGAAGTCTGTCTACCATGGAAATTACGGTGTTAACTGCTGTGTCAAAACCGATTGTATAGTCGGATGCCGGGATATCGTTATCTATTGTTCCAGGAATACCTATTGTCGGAATGCCTCTCTCTGAAAGATCTGTTGCCCCTCTGAATGTGCCGTCTCCACCGATAGCAATAATACCGTCTATCTGGTTCTTCTTGCAGACTGCGATTGCTTTCTGCATACCATCTTCAGTTTTGAATTCATCGCATCTTGCTGTGTAAAGAACTGTTCCGCTTCTGTTTATGAGGTTGTTTACGTCTATTGTTGATGTAACAAGTTTCATATTGTCTTCAATCAAGCCTTTGTATCCTTCTTTGATTCCATACACTACAATTCCGCGTGCGAGGCAGCATCTGGCTGCAGCTCTGTAGCACGCATTCATGCCAGGAGCATCTCCTCCCGATGTAAGAATACCTATTCTTCTGAACTTTTCCATAGTATATCTCTCCTATATTTTGAAATCTTTGGTTTTGTCATTAATTCCGCCTGAAAGGAACGTAACTGATCTGCTTACGCTGTCTTTGGCGTTATACCATGGCTCTGAGTCATATCTGTAGTCAAATTTCTTACAGAACCAGCTGACATCATTGCCAAGTTCTTCTATATATTTTTTCTCTATTTCTTCAGCCTGTTTGTAGAAATCAGGAAACTTTTTCTTGTTTAACTGGTCTCTTCCTGACTTGATTATCATCTCATAATGGGGGAGACAGAAATATTTCTGATTGTTAAACTTTTTCTTGAATTCATCATCTGTATCCCATAGCCAGAGCATATTGGATACCATTTTCGAAAAACTGTCTTCAATTCTGCTGCAAACGTAGCATGATTCCCTCAGCGAAGTCAGTTTCTTTTCCTGTTTGTTTCCTGCGGAATCAAACAGTTTTGGTCCTCCGAATATTTCTTTTTTCTTTTCGGCTATATGGCTTTCAAGAATTAAAGCAAACGGGAGTTTTTTGTCTTTTGAAGCCATTTCGTT
>JAILLB010000020.1 GCA_024693345.1 Clostridiales bacterium | reverse complement strand
CTCGTATTCTGACTATGGAGAGTATAACACATGAATTACAAAAATACAACACATTTTTACAAAAAAGTCCGTTTCTGCGAAAAGCGGCGTCCAAAATTTGCTTTCCCGGGGTCCTCCCGAGTTTGAAAAATTAGTGACTGAAAAATAAATTTGATTGAGTGAGAAAAATGTTGATTTTATTGATATTTTTCTCACTTTTTCTATTGACAATTCTTCATATATATGTTATAATTATTATGCTACATTGTCGCATTGTTTGGAGGGCGCTATGTATCTTGAATTTTCAGATAACAACGGAAAAAAGTATATCCGCATTTGCGAGACCAATCGTGTTTTTGATCCGGCAAAAAACAAGTATGTCACGAAGAAGAAGACGATAAAGAATATTGGCCCTGTCAGCAAGTTTGACGACGGAAAGCCAGACTATATCGGAAGACTTAAGGCGTCTTTTTTGGCCGGGAAACCAATCTTGGAAGAGCTAAAGCCTTATGTATGCAAAGTTGTTCCCCAGGAGGTTTACAACATTCGTCTGACTGAAGGGACAGACGATTGCGTGGCAGATCCAAAACTGATTGCAAATTCTTTGCTGGAAAGTATCCTTGAGGATTTGGATATTAGCCAACTTGTCCGGTCTTATAAGAACATTTACAACGTGAACTATGATGTATACGGCCTGTTCAAATTATTGATCTTTGGAAGAATTCTGTCGCCTGCATCAAAATGGTCAACCATGAAACAGCTGGATCATTATTACACTCCAATCGTTAAAGGCGATGTGGGTGAATATGATATTTATCGCGCTCTGGATTTTATTTATGAACACCGGAATGCCGTTTTTAATCGAATCGACAAAGTGATGACCACAAAATACAAGCGAGTCACAGACCATGTCTTTTACGACGTGACCAACTTCTATTATGAAACAGACGACCCCGATGAAGACGTTGTGGTTGAAGATGAAATCACAGAGCCGGGATTCAGAAAAAAAGGCGTCTGCAAGGAAAACAGAAAGCAGCCTATTGTACAAATGGGGCTGATTATGGACAAAGACGGTATCCCGATTTCATCGGAAGCCTTCCCTGGGAATACGTTGGATCATCTGACACTCGCTGCCGCATTCAAAAACTCTGTCTCTTCTCTTCAAAAGAGTCAGCGATACATATTTGTGAGTGATAAGGGGATTGGGAAAGGATCTGCCATAAGTTATGCCATCGAAAGCGGGAATGGTTACTTGACCAGTCGGACAGTACGAGGCAGCTCAAAAAATGAAAAGGCCTGGATTCTTGAGGACGGATACATTCAAGAAAGTGAAAATTTCAAGTACAAAACCCGAATCGTAAAGAAGAAAACGACAAGCAGCACCGGCCAGACAATCGAATATGCCGAAAAAGTACTGACTTACTGGAGCCGAGAGTATTACGAACGGGAAAAGAATGAAAAGAAGTCCTTCTTCGAATTTGCTCAGAAGCTGATTGAAAATCCGACCGGGTTTAAATTTGACAAGACAACCAGCCCTTTGGTGAGAAAGTATCTGAAGAAAAATGTTGTGAACAAAAAAACTGGTGAATTGTTGAAAACCTCTGATTTGAGCGCCGTTATCGATATGGACAGCCTCAAACGGGATTATGAACTCCTTGGGTATTACACTCTTGCCACATCAGAAATAAACATGCCCGACAAAGAGATGCTGCAGATGTACGGCAATCTGGTTGAAATAGAAGATCAGTTCAGAGTTATGAAAAGCACTCTCGAAACTCGACCTATGTTTGTTCGCACAAAAGAGCACATTATTGCACATCTTACGGTGTGTACGATAGCTTTGATCGTGCTTCGGATGATTCAAAGGAAAATTAAGACACAGATACCCGCCACAAATGGTGCTTTGTTTACCAGCGGACTCTCTGCAGACAGAATTCAAACCGCATTGAATAAATGGACCGTTGAAAAGATAGGAGATGTATATTACAGGTTCGGAGGAATCAACGATCCGGATCTTCTGTTGATTCTGAACTCGTTCGGAATAACTATCCCCAAAAAGTGCTACAAGCTGGGCGAATTGAAGGCTTTTAAGGGAATTATGAAAATGTCAATGTAGTACATTTTGTGCTCCATAATGTCAACCAGCCAAAAAGCCTTATAAAACAAGCAAAACCCAATTGGCACAAGGACATTTCTGCCCTCAAAATCTCTCGAAACAGCCGTTTTTCTTTCAAACTCGGGTAGTAACACAAAAAGGGACCTTTGTCAATAAGTTTGCCTGCAAAAGGCCGGAAAACTTTTTTGCTTCAAAGGGTTGATTTTTAGAATGAGATATGCTATCATACCACTTACCGTGGGTAAAAATGATCATTCCTGCTTTGGAGGTACAATAGATATGCTCGCACTTGAGATTTCTCTCTTGGTCGTTGGAGTTCTGCTGACGGCATCCATCCTTTCCCAGTCCGGAAAAGACAAGAACCTGTCCGGTTCCATCGCCGGCGGCGCTGAAACCTTTTTGGGCAAGGCCAAGGGTAAGGCACTGGATAAATTCCTG
>JAILLB010000065.1 GCA_024693345.1 Clostridiales bacterium | reverse complement strand
CGATGAAACAAAACACAGCTGCATTCCAAAAACAAATGTTTCTGCCACCAGCAGAAATACTTACAACACAACCCGTCAAACATATTGAATGCAGACCGTAGATAGTGTCGGTTTGCACAACCCCTTAAACGTATGTATTTCATCTGATGAGGCCCCGCACAAGTTTGGTGCGCCGTTGTGTCGGGGCAGAAAAAGAGAGGGTGCCGAGCAGGGTGAGTGCTATTGCATATCGAAGCTCACAATTCACTCATCCCTGCCATCCCGCACCCGAGGCATAGAGCGGTTACTCTACACGGTTGTTTAAAACGTGTATCGACCGACTTTATTGTGTGGCAGTAAGAAAGTTGCGCAAAGCCCACACAGCATCACAGCAACCGAAACATGTCCTCGATAGCGACAAAAAAAACAAAAAAAAGTAAAAAAAATGAAAAACAGAATGTTATTGATTGCACTATGTGCATTGGGTTTTGCAATGTTTGTTCCTTCTCAAAATGCATTTGCCAGGGAAAAACCCGGACCCGGACCCAAAACAGTTACTATCTACCATAAAGAGGGCGGAGATGCGAAACTCCTTGGAGTCTTTATGGTAAGATACAAAAAAGTGAATGAAGACATCCACTACGAACATGGTAGATATTGGCATGATATATATTGCACAGGACCTGGAGACCTCAAATGCAAGAAAGGCCAGGGAGTTAGTAGCTCCGTCAGTGTCAATCATGGAACTATCGATGGCTCCTTTATCAATAATATCGAATCAAAGATGCTGGATGACATTGATCGTGAAATCCTTGAGAACAATATGTATTCCGGCAAACTCTCAAAAACGGTTCAAGTGAAAAACATGGAAGGGAATTATACCTGTACATTGGTTTTTGCAGCAACCTGGACAGACGGGAATGAGTTAGGTGATGCTCGTGTGACTATAGAGTTATACGATGCGACAGATGAATTACCCCAATTACCATAAACAACTAATCTCTATTACAATGACTCACACAGGTTATAGTGTTATACTAAAATCTTGTGCGGTAATATTCTCACTGCTTTTTTGCAGTGAGAATATTGCTGCTCAAGGAACTGTATCAGATTATATTGCTGTAGATACAATTATTTATTATCCAGACATCCGTTCGTCATACAATAACTCAATTATTAGTACGCAATATGGGCGTGATGTCGTTTTTCTCCAATATAACACAATAAAAAACCAAGATACAATATCAATTCATTGCCTTAACATTGATAACTACAAAGATAAACGTATTACAATAGTGCATCGTGGAATTGCCCAAAGGATGTCAGAATTGAAATATAGAGATTTTTCTTGTGTGGCCTTCAACGAACACACATTAGCATTGGCTTTTGATTCGATAATTCTGTTATTTAAAACCAATGATAAAAAAACGGAATATATATTTCAAAAAGAGATTTCTGCGCCCTTTTCTTTCTCATACATGAAATTCTTAGATGAAAACACGCTTGTCCTTGCCAAGTCATACCTAAACACCAATGTTACACATAGCGATGTGGTTATTTCCACATTAAATATTACAGATGGCAGCAGTAAAAATATTTTCCCCTATTATAACACTCCGCTATTGTCTATTTTCAGACCAGTTAAGTATATTGATGTAAATGACAACAAAATAGTGTTTGCAAATCGTAATGAGTATTCTTTTTTAATATTTGATAACCAACTTTCTTTGAGCGACACACTCTCTCGTGCGTTAAGAAAATGGAATTCTCTGTCGAAGAAGGACATCAATAATGCGCTTGCCTATAGTAATCAACCTGTAGATATTATGGATATTGTTAGGCCGCACTTCATTAAGGGAGATGCTTTAAACTGGATTTATATGATTGATGGCGAACATATTATGACGGTATGCAAACATAATTTGGAATTAGAACAGCCTTCAACTATCGATATATGGGTACATACTGAAGGACAATGGAATTTGCGTCTCAAAGATATTAAGGACGAAGAATACTCATATATATCCCCATCAAAAAGGATTACACCCAATAGATTAGAGCTCAATTTTATGGGTCGAAACAGCATCGTTGTTTTCAATGACAAAATTGTTAAAATAGATATGTATGGGACTGATATCTATCCGATAGGACTTACTCCTAAAGAATACAATAAACAAAACGATGAATGGCTTAAACATAATAAGCCATATTTAAGGGTAATAGTATACAATCATTCATTTTGCAGGTAACAATTATGAACAAAACTCTCGCAATACTACTGTTGGGTGTGTGGTTTAGCCTATTCCCGTCCGGCTGGATAAGGGTATATAATTTAGATGGAACTGAAGTGAAATTGGAAGACAATACAACCCACCTCATCATTTGCTATTCTCCTGCTTCTTGTCATGAGTGTGTGAACGACATTATTCTTTTTTGTAGAAATATTGCATCTACTAGTGAGAATTGCAAATGCTCTGTTTTGATTAATGGAGAAGATCCCATGAGAATGCATATGGAGACTTCTCTTTTGGAAGAATATCTAACAGACACATCGGATGTGCGCATTCTTTACGATAGCAATCCTAAAAAAAAGAAACGAATCTTTCACAGAAAAAGAATACAACATACACCCTCTCTTCTTATTGTAGATTCCGAAAAACATGATCATTTTTATTCATATGAATCATTATTTGGAGACAATCAAGGCTTCAGCAAATGTTTTGATGAAATCAAACGATTAATTGAAGTAGATGTTAAATAAACAGGAATTATAAAACCAAGGATCCCTTGAGCTATTGGGCTTTTTTTGATTCTCTTTCATATTGTCTTGTACGAGACATTCATCTTAGATAGATACAACATAGGAAAACAAGCATGTCATTGGAATAGAAGCCCCCTGGACATATTCATATAATGAGAATAGGGGCAGCCTCGAGTGGGCTGCCCAATGTTTTTGTACCTAAACCATAGATGGAGTATTGTTTGAGTTCAAAGGACTTGTGTGAGGCCGAGTGTTAAAGTTTGGTTAAAAAAGGCCTTGTCCGACCTTGGGGCCTTATATTATATGCACCCACTTCCGGAGACGGGGGTGGGTGCGTTCTTTGACATGTTGTTTTTTTCTCTGTGAATCAAAAAAAGTTCGTATCTTTGCACTCCCAAATATCGAAGAGAATGAACAAAGTGAAAGTGGGTGTGGTGCAGTTGAGTTGCGTCGAGGACAAGGCGCAAAACATTGAG
>JAILLB010000126.1 GCA_024693345.1 Clostridiales bacterium | reverse complement strand
GTAACAGCAATTTCAAGAATTATGACCCGATGGACGAATATATACTTGAATGAAAACAAAAACATGGACATGTTAAATCAGGAGGAGCAGATAACAGAATGAAGCATGCCGAAGTAGTGTGTGCTGTTGTCAGAAATGAACGTGGCGAAGTGTTGTGTTGCAAAAGAGGCCCCGGAAGAGCCCATGAAGGCATGTGGGAGTTTCCGGGAGGAAAAGTCGAGCCTTCAGAGAGTCACGAACAGACAATAGTCAGAGAAATAAAAGAAGAATTAAAAACAACAATAGAACCGATCAGGTATCTGGGCAAGTCATACTACGAGTATACGGATCTCGACAAGCCGTTTTCAATCACAATGTATGCTTATGAGTGCAAACTCATAGAAGGTTGCTTTGAATTAACCGAACATACCGAGAAAAAGTGGCTTAAAATCAAGGATTTAGAGACATTGGAACTTGCTCCGGCGGACCTCCCGATAAAAAATTTTTTGAGAATTTTTCAAAATTAGTCAACTTTTTGCCTTTCCCGATGCTTATATAGTGAAGGGGTATTTCAAAAAACACGAAAAACCGGACCTTCAAAAATCTATATATAACTGATATGTACCCAGTTTTCTGGACACATAAATATTTAATCGAAACTCAATATTTGGATGCTAACCTGTACTTTACAGGTGGCATCCAATTTGTTTTTGCCTGAATGCGTTCGTTGTTGTAGTAGTAAATGTAATCAGCTATAGCTGTGGAGAATTCCTCATAGGATCGGAAGTCTTTCTCGCATCCATAAAACATTTCATTCTTTAGTCTTCCGAAGAAAGTTTCCATTATACTATTGTCATAACAGTTCCCCTTACGAGACATGGATTGTATAATGCCTTTCTTTTTGATTGTATCCCTAAAATATTCGTGCTGATACTGCCATCCCTGATCTGAATGAAAGATTAGTCCATCAAGAGATGAGAACTTGTTCAGCCCATTCTCTAGCATTCTATGGATTTGTTCCATGTTCGGGCTTTTTGAAAGGTCATAAGAGATGACTTCATTTGTGTGCATGTCAAGTATTGGAGAGAGGTAGCATTTCCCCCAAGAAAGACTAAACTGAGAGACATCTGTCGTCCACTTTTCAAGAGGCTTTGTTGTGCTAAAATCTCTGTTGATAAGATTCTCAGCTACTTTTCCAACTTCTCCTTTGAATGAATGGTACTTTTCTTTCGGTTGTTTTCCTTTAAGTCCCATGAGGTTCATTAGCCTCTGTACCTTTTTGTGATTTACTTTAAGGCCTCTATTGAGCAGTTCGTGATGAACTCTCCGGACACCATAACGTCCTTTGTTTTGTTCAAAGATTTCCTTGATCATACTGGACATCGCCTCATCTCTTTTGGCAACGGCATCTTCTTTCGAAATCTCATAGTAGTATGTAGATTTCGAAAGATTCATTGCTTTCAGTAGATATTTCAAGGGATATCCTTTTTCTCTGAGTTCTTTGATGATCGCTGCTTTTTCGCCTTGAGTCGCGCAGCTTCCTTTTCTTCTCTCAAGGCAATCTCTTTTTTTATTACTTCATTCTCAGCTTTGATGTACTCGTTTTCAGCTCTTAGCCTTATTAGTTCTTCATACTCGGACTTTTTAAGTTTTCTCGGTTTGTTGCGGTTGAGTTTCTTCATTTGGGGCTCCTTCGGTGGTCGGCCTTTCTTCTTGTCTACGAGACCATTATACCCCTCACATTTATATTTTTGAACCCATTTGCCTAACATTCCATTATTAATTCCCGCGTTAATGGCAACTGATTTGACAGATGACCCTGCAATTACCTTAGCTACCAACTCCAGTCGTTCATCTGGACTCCATTTCTTTTTCTGATTTCTGTGTTTCAATGCGTACGGACCATTTGCTTCTTCAATTCTGACCCATTTACGAATCATCTTCCTGAAGTTTTCTCGGTTCATAATTCCTTCCGGAGTCTCTGGCCACCTTCCTTCCTTATATATCTCAACACATTTCAGCTTGTACTCATAACTGTAGCTCATAAAATTATACCCTCCTTACTGGTTGTCCAGTAAAGAGGGTACACATCAATAAGGAGAGGCATATTATTATGACCGATTTTACCACTACAGATTTCATCCCGGATAAGAAGAAAGCTATTGATCCCAACATATTAGAAGCAATGCAACTGCTTTCTCGTTCTATTGATTTTGATTCAATGAGAGAATTGTTCAGAGAAACATTCGAATCAAAGAATCAGACGATTAATGGCCTATTGAGTCCGGGACTTTACCTCTTTGCAGGTGAACCCAAAATAGGGAAGAGCTTCTTTATGCTCCAAATGGCATATAACGTCAGTATAGGAGAGAGTTTTCTGGGATTTGAAGTTCCATCTCCTGGAAGCGTGTATTATTTGGCTCTTGAAGACACAAAGGCTCGTCTTCAGGACAGACTGCTGAAAATGTTCGGAGCAAAGCCGTCAGACAATTTGTTTCTTGCAACCCAGGCCAGCACAATCGAGGATAAACTTTTGACGCAGCTGGATAACACCTTAAGTGGCGACAGAGATGCCCATCTTGTCATTATAGACACATTGCAGAAGGCAAGAAAGGACACATCCAATCCGTTCAATTATTCTGCAGATTATGACGTGATGGGAAAACTGAAATCTATTGCAGATAAGTACAATGTCAGTCTCATCGTGGTTCATCATACAAGAAAGCAGGAATCAAATAACAAAGCTCTCATGATAAGCGGAACAAATGGATTACTCGGTGCATCTGATGGTGCATTTATAATGTATTCTACAGATGAAACAAAAACAGAATTCAAAGTTGAACTGCATTCCAGAGATCATGAGTTTCAAAGTATTAAGGTAAAAAGAGACAAGAACACTCTATGCTTTTACAGGGTTGAAGATGAAGCGGATACATTTGAAGAGAAAAAAGATGAACTGCTTGAGAAAGTATCCAAGCTGGCAACTGAAGAACATCCTGTATGGATAGGAACTGCAACAGATCTGCTTTCAATAACAGGAGCAGAGTATACGCCCAACTCACTGTCATATTATCTTAACATCAAGTCAAGACAACTGTTCAGTGACTATCATATTAAGTACGAAAAAGGAAGAACAAACAAGACAAGGTTAATACGTTTGACATTAATTCCGCAAGAAAAGAAAGTTATTAACTTCGATGAACAGGATGAATGGGCGTGACGATGGTGACGATGGTGACGGCGATTTGGACAACGACGTTATCTCTTGAAAACATCGTCACCACCGTCACCATCGTCACCGGAATCAGATTTGCAAATTGTCGTGATGTATTTGCATATAAATAGCAAGATTATATGCAGATATTTGCCTATTTCAGCTGCGTATTTGCATATGAATTCCGAAAAAATATGCAGATAAAGCTATGGCAGCAGATACCCTAATTGAATATTGCTGCCAAGATTGTATTAATTTAAAATAATCAGTCAGTGTCTCTGAATTGTAGTTTGTACAGTTCGCTGTATACTCCATTCAGTTCCATAAGTTTTTCGTGTGTGCCTCTCTCCGTTATTTTTCCGTGAGTTACAACTGCTATTTCATCAGCATTTCTTATAGTGGAAAGTCTGTGAGCTACAACAAGAGTAGTTCTGCCTTTACATAGTTCATCGAGCGACTGCTGTATCAGGACTTCTGTTGTATTGTCTAGAGCACTAGTAGCTTCATCGAGAATAAGTATTGTCGGGTCTTTTAGAAATACTCTGGCGATACTGAGTCTCTGCTTCTGACCACCTGATAGTTTAACGCCCCTTTCACCTATTTCCGAGTCATAACCATTTTCCAGTGTCATGACAAAATCATGAATTTTTGCTTTCTTGGCTGCCTCTATCATCTCTTCTTCTGTGGCAGTCGGCTTTCCGTACATTATATTATCCCTAATTGTTCCGACAAACAGGAAAACATCCTGCTGCACTATC
>JAILLB010000124.1 GCA_024693345.1 Clostridiales bacterium | reverse complement strand
AATGCGCCCATGATAACCCTTTTCGGCAAAATACTGGACAAGTTTGTGGATTTTTCGCCTTTGTTGCCCCGTTTTGCGAGCAGGATTTTCAAAGTGGATGTCGTCCAATCATCTGATAGCGAAAACCAGGCACAGCAGAGTTAACTGCATATACATATATTGACCGACTGAATTACAAAATTCAGCCGGTATTTTTTATAAAAATCGAAAAATAACGTATATAAATATTGACAAAATACGGTAAATTCATTACAATTATTTACGTTATGGAGGATAAAATATGGGAAAGAAAGCAGTGGTTCTGTTACCAAACACTGAAAAAATACTTGTGCAGACGGGAGAACAGATTCGCCTGGCAAGGCTTCGCAGAGATCTGAGCACAGAACTCGTGGCGGAGCGCGCCGGAATAAGCAGAGCAACACTAAACAACGTCGAAAAAGGCAGCCCTTCCGTTGCAATCGGAATCTATGCAGCTGTTTTGCACGCACTCAACAATATGGATACAGATTTGCTTCTTATTGCAAAAGATGATGAACTCGGTAGAATGCTTCAGGATTTAAAATTGACGACGCGAAAAAGGGCTTCAAAGGTGAACCAGAATGAGTGAGGAAATTTTTGTATATGAAAACTTTTTTTCGGAAGTTCCGAATTTTATGGGTACCATGTTTATCGATGCAATCAGGGGAACCGAACATTGTTCATTTGAATTCGATGAAGAGTGGCTTCGCCGTCAAATGCTGAAATCTACCATTGACCCATATTTGTCTTTCTACAGGGGAAGACAATACCCGGTTTCAATTAATAACTTTGGTTTGTTTTCCGATTCGGCTCCTGACCGCTGGGGCAGAATACTGATGGACCGAAGAGAGCGTATTGTTGCCAACAAAACCGGAAGAAAGCCGCATAAACTTCAGGAATTTGACTACCTTATCGGTGTCTACGACGAAGTGAGAATGGGTGCTTTAAGATTTAAAGAAGATAAGAATGGTCCATTTTTGTCTGATGACACCGGTTTGGCTGTTCCGCCATGGACTACACTTCGAACGCTTGAAGAAGCCTCCAGAAATTTTGAATCGGAAGATACGATACTTGAAGAAAAATGGCTTTCGCAACTGATTAAACCTGGATCATCGCTTGGCGGTGCACGTCCAAAAGCTACCGTGCTTGATCCTGATGATAATATGTGGATTGCAAAATTCCCGTCACATAACGATACGCATAATGTCGGTGCATGGGAAATGGTCGCACACGAGCTTGCAAAACTTTGCGGACTAAACGTTCCGGAAGCAAAACTTCAGACATTTTCAGAGTACGGAAGCACATTTCTTGCAAAGCGCTTTGACCGCGACGGAACAAAAAGAATTCACTTTGCGTCAGCGATGACTCTCCTGGGTAAAACAGATGGTGCTTCGTCAAGTGACGGATCAAGTTATCTTGACATGGTTTCATTCATCAAATCAAATGGCGCGTGCCCTGATGCTGACCTTCTAGAATTGTGGAAGCGAATTGTTTTCAATATGTCGATAACAAATACTGATGATCATCTTCGCAACCATGGCTTCATATTGACTAGAACAGGCTGGAGATTATCACCGTTATATGATGTAAACCCGGTTCCATACGGAAACGAACTCTCTCTGAATGTAGATAACGAAAGCAATGAAATATCTGTTGACCTTGCAATATCTGTTGCCAAGTACTTCGGCATAGACAAAATCAACGCTGAAAAAACTGCAAGGACAATCATTGAGACAGTGCAGAATAACTGGAAAAAGCTTGCTGAAAAAAATGGTATAGGCAGGAACGGAATCGAACTTATGAGTCCCGCATTTTCAATCAAGTATAACCATTGAAAGAAGGGTATAGAATGGAAAAATCAAAATGGATTACATGTAATACCGAGACGTCTGTCCCAATAATCAGGCGATGCTTTGAAACATCAGATGTTCAAAGTGCTTCAATTGAAATAACCGGTCTTGGATACTTTGAACTGTATATAAACGGCAGAAAGGTGAGTGAAGACAGATTTGTCCCTGCTTTTACCAACTACTGCTACAGAGACACCTTGAGTTTCAAGTTTCCGCTTGACCATGATATGGACAACAAGGTTTTCTATCTGAAATATGATATAACTGACTACATCAAAAACGGCGAGAACCTGATTGAAATATATCTCGGTCCGGGCTTTTTTGTTCAGTCGCTGGGCAAAGGCGAAGGAAATGTCAGTTTCAGCAAAAAAACCATGGCAAGGTATGAGATAGAACTGGAAGGAAAGACTGGCAAGAAGTACATTTACTCAGACGGAACAGAGACTTTTATCAATTCAAAAATCCGTTTCAGCAACATGTACAAAGGCGAAGTGATTGATTCCAGATACAACGACGATGAACCGAAAAATGTAAGCATTGTCGAGTCATTTGAAACAAACATGGTTCTGCAGACTTGTCCTACCGACAAGGTTATCTACACTATCACACCGGAAAAGGTAAGACAGAACGGATCAATAAGCATTTATGACTGCCACGAGAATATAACGGGAGTTGCACGCGTTCTTTCCGGAGCTCCGGAGGGGAGCAGAATCTCGTTGAAATTCAGCGAAGTTATAAGGAAGGACAAAACCCTAGACTACTTTTCAACCGGTGCCAACTGGACTATGTCAGACGGTTCAAAACAGATCCAGTGTGATGAATTCGTTACAAACGGTCACTACGAATGGTTTGAACCAAAATTTGTATGGCATGGTTTCAGATACATCGAGGTCGTGGGAGACATCGATGCAATAGAAGTTGAAGTTATTCGAACAGATATAAAAGTGGCATCTAAATTTGAGACAGACAACAGCACTTTGAACTGGATTTATGACGCATATCTGAGGGCACAGATGGGCAACTACCACGGATGTATTCCGTCAGACTGTCCGCACAGAGAAAGACTCGGATACACCGGTGACGGTGAGGGAACATTTGTCAGTGCTTCGATGTGTTTTGACACAAAAGAGCTCTACCTGAAATGGATTGATGACATATTTGAATCCCAGGACAAAAAGTCCGGTCACATCCCGCACACTTCACCCCTGATGGGAGGAGGCGGAGGACCCGGAGCATTTGGCTGCGCTGCAGTAATCGTTCCTTATGAGTTCTATAAATTCTACGGAGACAAAGAAATCCTCTCCTGGTATTACTCAAGGATGAAACATTGGATAGAGTACCTTGAAACAAGGAGTGAAAACGGCCTTGTCGTAAGGGAGGAATCTGCCCCGGAAAATATCATATCCTGGTGCTTTTTGGGCGACTGGGATGCAGTCGGAAACATGACTTTGCCGCCCGTTTTTGTAAATACTTGTTACTTCATTGACTCTCTGACAAGCATGATTGAAATCTGCAGGATAACAGGCCATGAAGAGGACAAGGAATATTACGAAAAACTCAGATCCGAAGCTGAAATTGCAATTAGAAAAGAGTTTTATGATGAGAAAACAGGAAACTGGGCAGGAGATGAGCAGGGGGCCAATGCTTTTGCCGTCTGGTGCAATCTGGACTGCGACGGCAGAGGTCTGCAAAACCTTATTGCAGATTACAAAGACAGAGATATTCTCAATACTGGATTCTTTGGTACTGAAAAGCTTGTCGGACAGTTCATTGAGTCGGGAAAAGTTGATGAAATTGTGACGTTGCTGGAAAAATCTTTCAAGACGATGATTGACAGCGGAGCGACGACTCTGTGGGAGCGCTTTGACGGGTATTATTCCCAGAATCACCACGCCTACGGAGGCTTTGTAAGACACTTCTTTGACGGATTGGCAGGCATCAAACAGGTTAATGGTTCAGTCGGCTACAAAGATGTTGTCATATCTCCGAAATTGTCAGAAAAAATATCTAAGATTGACTGTTCAATGAACATAGGAAACGGAAGGAAAATTTCGGTACTTGCAGAAGGCAATCACGTTGTGGCAGATATACCTGAAGGAGTCCACGCAGTACTGGATTATGGCGGAAAGACACAGCAACTTGCAAAAGGAATCAATGACATTTTTGTGCAATTTTAATAGTCGAAACAACAAACTGACTATTGAAGAGTGTATATTTTTTATAGTAAAATTAGAATACAGCCCAAAAATAATGTTTTAAAGGAGAATTAGGGTATGAGTAAGAAGATTTTGGCTCTGGCTATATCTTTGATAATGATCATCTCTGTTTTGATGTTTGCTGCTTCCTGTAATTCGGAAACTTCAACAGAAACGACAACTCAGAAGACAATCGAAACGACCGCTGGCCAAAAGGATACAGAGGAGCAGACCGCAACTCCGACAGAAGAAGTCACAACTGAAGAAGTGACAACAGAACTCGTGTTGACTGGTTATGAGAAACTCCCGGAATATGAAGACGTGGATTTCGGCGGTCAGACATTCCTGATTGCTTCATATGACTACACTGACCCGGACTGGGCAAATGCCACTGAATTCTGGGTTGAGGAAGTTACAAATGATGCAGTTAACGACGCAGTATTTGACAGAAACAGAGTAATCCAGGAACTGTACAACTGCAGAATAGAAGTTGACTCAGGCGGCTGGGACAACGGATTCAACGCATCTGTTGCATCAGGAGACGGCAAATACATTCTCGGCTCATGTGCAAGCTACGCACTCAACGGTGTTTCCACAAACGGAAAATACTACAATATGCTGAAACTTGACGTTGACTGGACCAAAGACTGGTGGGATCAGAACTACATTCTTGACTCAAGTACTGACGGAAAACTGTTTGCCATAGTAGGCGACTGGTCAATTCATACCATGAGCGCAACATGGATAATGTTCTATAACAAAGACGTCTACGAAACAAAGTTCTCTGAAACAGACATTTATCAGCTGGTGAGAGAAAAAAAGTGGACAATTGATGTCATGGCTGACATGATTTCAAGAATAAAGAACGACGCAAACGGCGACTCTGCATACACATTCTCTGAAGGTGCAGATGCGGATACTGTCGGTATGATGACAACAGCTCACAACGACAGAGGTCTGTATTTCGCAGCAGGATTAAGATATGTAACAAAGACCGAGAATACTGTTAACGGATCGTTTATTTCTGCACTTGTATCGCAGGACAATGCATCCGATGTCATGGACAAGCTCATTCAGGTTTGTAACATGGAAGGCTACATATCCGGAGGATACACAAACGTTCAGACAGCAGTTCAGAACGGAACAACACTGTTTGCAGGAGAAGTTCTTGACGTTCTCAGAAGAATGGCAGGAGCTGAAGACCTCAGAGTCGGTGTTCTCCCTCAGCCTCTCTATCAGGAAGGACAGGAAAACTATCACTGCTATGTAAACAACCAGGCATCAATTTTGGTTGCTCCTACATCATACTCTGAAATGGCAGTTCTTGCTGACTTCCTCACACTCTTTGCTTACCATTCACAGATGATTGTAAGAAAAGCATTCATCAACACATATAAGTACACATACGCAAGCGACGAAGATTCAGCTGAAATGGTTGATATCATCCTTGACAGCCGTGTATATGACGTTGGTTATATCAATACTTTCGCAACCAAGATGGATGGATATGTAAGCACCATGATTTCTTCGCAGAAGAATCAGTACAACAACGCTGCTGCCAAATTCTCAACACAGGTTACAGCTGACATAGAAGAATTCAGAAATAAACTTGCAGCAGTTGACGACAACTATTAATCTGGAAAACTAAAATTGGAAAATAACAAAAAACACAAGGAGGCATGATAAAAAGGTAAAGTGGTGAAAAGCAGTACGAGAATTCTGTAAATCTGTTACAATAAAAGCAACAGGAAGACAGAGTAGATACTAATTCGTCATAGTTTAATGATCCAAGAGATCGAGAAGGAGAATGAATGGGTTAGCATCGAATCATGCAGTAATCGACAGAAATGTCAGATTGAATAGGAGATTGACTCGGACTGTCAAACAGAAACTGTCTTGCTGAAAAACCAACAGGAGAAAAGAAAGATGAAGACAGAAAAAACACCACGAATCAGTGTAGGAGTAGACTTACACAAGCAGCAATTCACTGTAAATGCACTTAATGAAGAAAGTGGAGAGATATTGCTTGAAGAAGTATATCGAACCACAAGAGAAGGGTACGAAGACTTTTGCAAAAAGATGCATGAACACGAAGAAAAAACAGGATGTTCAATAAGAATAGCAGTTGAAGCAACGGGAAATGCAAGATTCTTCAAAAACAGAATGGAATCAGAAGGGTTCGAGGTATTAGTCGTAAATACGAACAAGTTCAAAGTAATAACGATGAGTACCAAGAAGACTGATGCAAATGATGCTTCAACATTGGCATATTATCTGTCAAAAGATATGTTACCTGAATCACATTTATGCAATCAAACAAGTGAAGAATTAAGAAGAATGCTGAAAACAAGGAGTGTCCTTGTATCTACGATTGTAAAGATCAAGAATCAAATCCACGGAATGCTGTTGGGATACGGAATAGAAACCAGCCCGGCTCAATTCCAAAGCAAAAAAAGAAGGCAGGAATTGATGAAAGATCTCGCGGATCAAGGTTACTCACAATTCACTGCCCAGTCACTAGAAGTGACACTGAATATTTTAGACAATATTTGTGCTGATGTAAAGAGAATTGAAGCACAAATTCAAGAAATGACAAAAGATAATGAAGAAGTTGAACTATTGATGACGATGCCCGGAATAGGATTTGTCGGAGCAACTACAATAGTTTCATACCTAAATAACATAGAAAGATTTGAAGGAGATTTCAAGAGGTTTTCATCATATCTTGGGATAGTACCAGGTGTACATAATTCTGCAGATACTGTTCATTACGGTAAGATAACAAAACATGGTCCGCAAGATTTAAGAACAACATTTGTCCAAATAGCACTTGGAATAATACGACAACCACAGAATACAAACGGATGGAAATTGATGCAGGATTACAGAATCATGAAAATCTCCAAAGGATCAGGAAGGGCGATAATAGCTCTGACACGAAAGATTGCAAGAATAGTATTTGCAATGTTAAACAACCACACACCATTTGATGAAAATCTGCTGAGGAAAGCAGAAAAGGAAGTGGTGGCATAATCTGGCCGATTAGTAAAGGGACGCTTTGCTCACGATGTGCCCTTGACAAATCTTCCAGCTTATGCAAAGAAACAAACAAGAGGGAAAAATCCCTCAAAAAAATACGGCAAGTTGGTTAATACCACTTGACTTTTTATAGGAGGTAATATGAAAACAAGGACTTTGGCGCTTATTCTCTCCGTTGTAATGGTATTATCTATCGTGTTTTTTACTGTTTCCTGCAGTTCTGGTACACAGGTGACTACAACTGCGTCAGAAAAAACTGAGGCAAGGGATACAACGGAAACAACAACAGCTGTTGTCACTGAAGATGTAACAACAGAAACAACTGAAGATGTGACAACGGAACCAACCGGACACGAAAAACTTGCAGGTTATGAAGACGTTGATTTCGGAGGAATGACATTCCTCATAGCTACAGACCCGAGAGACGATCAGGACTGGGCAAACCATGCGGACTTCTGGGTTGAAGGCATAACAAATGATGCCATAAACGATGCGGTTCACGAGAGAAACGATGTTTTCGAACATCTTTATAACTGCAAGATTGAAATCGATGACGGCGGATGGGCAAACGGATTCAATGCTTCCATCGCATCAGGCGACGGCAAGTATATCCTCGGAACCTACAGCAGCACCGGCACAGCATCTCTCAGCAAGAGCGGAAACTACTACAATCTGCTTAAGCTCGATGTTGACTGGACACAGCCATGGTGGGATCAGAACTACATAATGGACACAAGTACAGACGGAAGACTGTACACTGTAATCGGAGACTACGCTCTCCACTCAATGAGTGCGACATGGATTATGTTCTTCAATAAGGACGTATACGAATCCAAGTTTGCTGACATCAACATTTATCAGATGGTCAAGGAAAAGAAGTGGACCCTGGATGTAATGGTTGACTTCATTGAGAAAATAAGATATGACGCAAATGGTGACTCAGAATACACATTCTCAGAGGAAGCAGATGCAGATATTGTCGGACTCATGACAACCGCTCACAACGACAGGGGAATGTTCTTTGCAGCCGGTATGAGATATGTCACCAAGACCGAGAACTCGGTAAACGGATCATATGTTTCCGCACTGGCGACCCAGCAGGGAGCTTCCGATGTAATAGACAAGCTGATTAAAGTCGGAAACACACCGGGATACATATCGGGCGGTTACACGAATGCTCGTATAGCTGTTCAGAACGGAACAACTCTGTTCTGCGGTGAAGTAATGGACGTTCTCAGAAGAATGGCAGGATCTGACAATCTGAGAGTAGGCGTTCTTCCTCAGCCTCTGTTTGACGAGAACCAGGAAGCATATCACTGCTACGTAAATGATCAGGCATATATAACAGTTGCCCCGATTGGATTTTCGAACATGTCTGTTCTTTCCGACTTTCTTACACTGTTTACATATCATTCATCCAAGCTCGTAAGACCCGCGTATGTCAACACAATCAAATATTCGTACACAAGTGACGAGGATTCGGCTGAAATGATTGACATCGTTCTTGACAGCCGTGTTTATGATGTCGGATATGTATGCAAATTCTCAGTAAGCATGGACGGATATGTCAGCACGATGATTTCAAGCGGCAAGAACAACTACACCAAAGCAGCTGCAAGCTATTCAACAAAAGACACAGCAACCCTGGATGAGTACAGAGCAGCCTTGCTGGCAATAGATGACAACTATTAATTGAAGGAATGCAAGAAAGGAAAGTGCACATGAAAACAAAAACTCTGGCACTGATTCTCTCTGTTGTGATGGTATTATCTGTCGTGTTTTTCACTGTTTCATGCAGTTCGGGTTCAGATGTAACGACAACTGCATCAGAAAAAGCTGAGACCACGGAGACGACATCAAAAACAGACGTGACGACTGAGGCCGACACAGAAGCTGTTACTACAGAGGAACAGACTACAGAAGAAGAAACAACAGTACTTACCGGTTATGAAAAACTTCCGGGATTTGAAGACGTGGATTTCGGCGGTACGACATTTTTGATTGCTTCACATCTGGAATCTGACGCTGACTGGTCAAATGCCGCAGATTTCTGGGTCGAAGACATTACAAATGATGCGGTCAACGATGCAGTATTTGACAGAAACAGAGTAATTCAGAACCTGTATAACTGCAAAATTGAAGTTGATGACGGAGGCTGGGAAAACGGATACAATGCTTCTGTCGCATCAGGAGACGGCAAATACATTGCAGGCTCTGCAAACAGCCGCAGTGTGGTCAGCTTATCCAAAACAGGCAACTACTACAATTTATTGAAACTTGATGTCGACTGGACACAGAGCTGGTGGGATCAGAACTATATCATGGACACCAGTACGGACGGCAAGCTGTACGCAATCATCGGAGATTTTGCTCTCCATGCAATGAGTGCGACATGGATAATGTTCTACAACAAAGATGTCTACGAGACAAAGTTCTCTGAAACAGACATTTATCAGCTGGTAAGAGAGAAAAAGTGGACAATTGATGTCATGGCTGACATGATTTCAAGAATAAAGAACGACGCAAACGGCGACTCTGCATACACATTCTCTGAAGGTGCCGACGCGGATACTGTCGGTATGATGACGACATCTCACAATGACAGAGGTTTGTACTTTGCCTCAGGACTGAGATATGTAATAAAGACCGAGAATACTGTTAACGGCTCATTTACAACTGCACTTTTGAGTCAGGACACTGCTCCCGATGTCATAGCCAAACTCATTGATGTATGTAATATGGAAGGCTACATCTCCGGAGGATACACAAACGTTCAGACAGCAGTTCAGAACGGAACAACACTGTTTGCAGGAGAAGTTCTTGACGTTCTCAGAAGAATGGCAGGATCCGAAAACCTCAGAGTCGGTGTTCTTCCTCAGCCGTTGTTGAATGCATCGCAGGAGAATTACCACTGCTACGTCAACGACAAAGCAACAGTATTGATGATTCCGACTTCATACTCAGATATGGCTGTAATAGCAGATTTCCTGACACTGTTCAGCTATCACTCACAGATGATAGTGAGAAAAGCGTATATCAATACATATAAGTACACATACGCGAGCGACGAGGATTCAGCTGAGATGGTTGACATAATACTCAACAGCCGCATTTACGACGTCGGATATATCGATGGTTTCTCAATATCCATGGACGGATACATAAGCACCATGATTTCTTCGCAGAAGAATCAGTACGCAAAAGCAGCAGAAAACTTCGCAAAGAAAGATTCAGCAAATATTGAAGAATACAGAAGCGCTATTGAAGCTATTGATGACAATTATTGATAAGTAAAAATTAATGGATAAAAAAGGAGCCGTCAATAACCCATGATTGAAATCACGGGCTTGAGAAAGCGAGTGAAGAAATCAGCTACGCGAGTAGATTGTTGACTACCCTAAGTCTTGAGACAAAGGCTACGTTGGTTTAATCATCACACCTGCGGACGTTTGTCCTAATCTGCAGCACTGTGGTTCGTCGTTAAAA